>JACZUZ010000192.1 GCA_022572905.1 Candidatus Zixiibacteriota bacterium
CCCTGGAGTTATAACATTTTGTATTTGGAAGGATAATACAAGTATGTCAACGCAAGACGATCCAATTGGAATTCGCCGTTACGATTATGTGGAGTTCTATGTGGGTTCGGCCAAAATGGTCGCCTACTGGTACGCCAAAACGCTGGGACTGAAAATCAGTGCGTATCTTGGACCGGAAACGGGGATTCGTGAAACTGTTTCGTACCTTCTGACCAAGAACGAATTGAAATTTGTGATAACTGGTCCCGCTCAGCCCACGAATTTCGAACTCTGGGGCTTTCTACAGAAACACGGCGATGGAGTGAAGCGCTGGGCGGTGGAAGTCGATGATGTCGAGTCCGCCTTCAGGCACGCCACCTCGCACGGCGCGGTGATGGTTCGCCGACCGGAGAAGCTAGTGGACGATCACGGTTATGTTGAGGAGGCGGCTATTCGTTTATATGACGACACCGAACTCGTTTATGTTAATCGTGATAACTATGACTATATCTTCAAACCCAAATATTGCATTCCGCTTCAACAGATCAACCTCGAATCCGAAGATACAGGTCTGGTAGGGATCGATCATATTGTCGGGAACGTTCGCGAAAACGAAATGTCTCTTTGGGCGGATTATTTTAATTCCTGCATGAACTTTGAGACATTCGTCGATTTCAAGCACGGTGATATTGGCACAAAATTTTCGGCGCTACTTTCAAAAGTAGTTCGTTCGAAAAACAGCATTATCCGCAATCCCATAAATGAACCCTACCAGGGCATAAAGAAATCTCAGATTGAGGAATATATAGAACAATACTATGGTTCCGGAGTTCAGCATATCGCGATACGGACAGAAGACATTGTCAAGACCGTCGCGGCGCTTCGCAAAAACGGAATGGAATTCCTGACCATTCCGGACACTTACTATGACATGCTCCGCGAGCGCGAAGACCTGAATATCGAAGAGGACCTGGAAGAACTAAAGAAACACGAAATACTCTGCGACATCGAGGGCAACGGGTATCTCCTGCAATTGTTCGCCAAACCAATAGGGGATAGGCCCACATTCTTTTTTGAAATTATCCAGCGTCACGGCGGAAGCGAGGGATTCGGGAAAGGCAATTTCCAAGCGCTATTCGAATCGATTGAGCTTGACCAGGAACTTCGCGGAAATCTTGGACGCGAGCCTGTTGATGTAATGCCGCCCTGCTAATTTCAATTAAATAAGATAGCGAAGGAAGAGAGCCAGGAAATGCCTTTTTATCATAAATTGGGGGAAATCCCAAGAGTCAAGCACACAACTTTTTACAAGCCTGACGGAAAATCACTATATCGCGAGGAAATGGTTTCCAGCAAAGGCTTCTCGGGTGTGTACACAACCAAATACCACCATCATCTTCCCACGAAAGTCCTCAGAGTAACCGAACTTACAAACTTGACCAAGAACGTTGATTGGCCGGACGCGCCGGTGGTGTATTATCATTGCTTTACAGACAAGAAAAAGTCGAAGGGTAACTTTATTAACTCCCGCAATGTGTTCTTAAAAAATTCACATTGCTCGATTGCCACAGCGCACGTGACAGAAGATACGGACGACTTCTATCGTAACTCGTACGGTAGCGAATATGTTCTGATCCACCACGGCAAGGGGGTTTTCAAGAGTGATCTGGGCGAAATCCAATTTGATGAAGGCGATCAGTTCATAATTCCCCGCGCGATGACTCATCAGTTCAAGTTCGACGATTACTCCGCCAACAATAAGATGATGATAGTCGAGTCGGATACATCATTTGAGATCCCACGTCACTATATTTCGGAGTATGGCCAGCTCGATGAAATAGCCCCGTACAGCGAACGCGATTTCAAGATCCCAGAGAATCTGGAAACACATGATGAGTCTGGCGAGTTCAGAATAATTGTCAAAATGGGGCATCGATTCTTTGAGCATATCGTCCCTCATCACCCTTACGGCGTGGTTGGCTGGGACGGTTATCTCTACCCATTCGCTTTCAATATCCGCGACTATCACCCGAAGGTCGGAAGAATTCATCTCCCGCCTCCGGTTCATCTGGCATTTAGGACTCAGCATTTTATTCTCTGCAATTTCGTGCCGCGTCCGTTTGACTTCTATCCCGGAGCGATTCCCGTTCCATATTTTCACTCAAACATAGATAGTGACGAAGTGCTCTATTACTTCGACGGAGATTTCTTGTCCCGCACGGGTGTGGTGGAAGGGTCAATTACTCTTCACCCCGGCGGAATGCCGCATGGTCCCCAACCGGGCAGAACCGAAGCGTCATTAAGCGTAAGAGAAACCAAGGAGTATGCGGTAATGGTTGACACATATGAGCCGCTCAAAGTAACTAGCAATGTTAAGGAGACTCTTGACGAGGAGTATTCCAAGTCCTGGCTTTCGGGAGACTAGTTTCCGGATTGTGAAGCTACCGTGGGCATCACATCACAGCACAACATCAGAATGTCATATCAAGAATGAAAATTAGAATTCCAGATTTTATTAAGTCGCTAAAACCCTACCGCGCCGGTAAACCAATATCTGAGCTTGCGCGTGAAAAAGGCTTGAGCAAGATTGTCAAGCTTGCCTCAAACGAAAACCCTCTTGGCTCCTCTCCCCTGGCGCTTGAAGCGGTCAAGAGAGAGCTCGCTGATTCATACCGTTATGTTGATCCGCGCGCCTACAAACTAACTCACGCTATCGCTGAAAAGCTTGGTGTGGCGCATGAGAATATTGTTTGCGGCGCCGGCGTCGACTCACTACTGGCTTATATAATAAAAACGTTTACCGAGAAGGACGATGAGGTACTCACTGCGGAGGGAACATTTATTGGAATTTTTGTAAATACTCAAAAACTGGACCGTAGACTCAAAACAACTCCGCTCAAAGATTACGCTTACGACTTAAAAGCGCTTGAAACGCAGATTACTGACAAGACCAAGATTATCTATATAGCTAATCCGAACAATCCAACAGGAACAATGCTAACAAGAGATGAACTGATTAATTTTGTTGGTCGTGTCCCGGAGGACCGGATAATTATCCTCGACGAAGCGTATCATCATTTCGCCTCGGAGCATAGCGGATACACCAACGGTCTGAGCTTTTCATTCCCCAATGTTATCGTGACACGAACGTTCTCAAAAGATTATGGTCTGGCGGGACTGCGAATTGGCTACGCTGTCTCACATCAGGAGCTGACAAAAGCGCTTCTTAAAGTGAAATTACCGTTTGAGCCGAGCGCCCCGGGACAGGCCGCGGCTCTGGCGGCTCTGGAAGATAAAGATTATGTTGTAAAATCTCTGAGGCTAAATAAGAAATCTCTTGATAAGATAAGATCGGGTCTTGTTCGGTTGGAGATTCGTTTCGTTGAAACTAAAGCGAATTTCATTCTGATGATTTTTGATTCAGAAAGAATTGCGGCCAGGTTTTGCGAGGAGTGTATGAACAGGGGTCTAATATTGAGACACACTGATTCTTTTGGAATTCCCGAAGGAGTTCGAATAAGTAGCGGCACAGACGTAGAAATCGAGTTTGCACTGGAAATTCTCGAGGAAGCGCTCAACAGCATGAGCCAACCTGCCACCAGACGCGCGGAAACATCACGGCTCGCATAAGAGAAAACTATAGGAATAACATACCATGAAGTTAATTTCATTCTTGAACAAGGACAATAGCGAACGCGCCGGCATTATTGTTGATAATCGCGTATATGACATCGCGAAATCATCGGCGCTACTGTCTCTGGAAATCCCGTCAGACATGCTTGAGATTCTGAGAATGGAATCCGACGGCATGAACAAATGTCGCGAGCTGGAAAAAGCGATTACCGATGGCAAAGTTAGTGATTTTGAGGAAGACTCCTCAATAAGCCCGCTTGCCCCGGTACCTCACCCTACTTCGTGTCGTGACGCCTACGCGTTTCGTCAGCATGTAGCCACCGCCAGACGGAATCGAGGACTTGAGATGATTCCGGAGTTTGATCAGTTCCCTGTTTTTTATTTTACGAACCATAACAGCATAATCGGTCCGGGCGAGCTTGTTGTTGAAGAAGATCATTTACACAAGCTCGATTTTGAATTGGAAGTGGCGATTGTTATTGGCAAACGCGGGAAAAATATCTCAGAGGGCGACGCCGACAATTATATCGCCGGGTATACAATTATGAATGACTTCTCGGCCAGACTTTTGCAGATGGAAGAGATGAAACTAAATCTCGGTCCCGCAAAGGGAAAAGATTTTGCGACTTCAATCGGTCCCTGGCTGGTTACGCCAGACGAGTTAGTCGAACGCAAGATCGACACGTCTTTCGGGGCTAAGTATGATCTTCGTATGATTGCGAGGCATAACGGTGAATTGATTTCCGATGGAAACCTCAAGGATATGAATTTCACCTTTGCGGAAATTATTGAGCGCGTTAGTTACGGTGTCGAAATTTTCCCTGGCGATGTGATCGGTTCGGGCACTGTTGGAACAGGATGTTATCTCGAATTAAATGGAACTCGCATACTGGAAGCGAAAGCGAAAGGCGATGCGTATCATCCAATCTGGCTCAAAGAAGATGACACTATTGAACTTGATGTAGCCTGTCTTGGAAAACTCAGCCATACTATTGTTCGCGCTAAAATTGATCGTTCAATTCTTGCCAAGAAAAAAATGAACGAATCTGTTACTGCCTGATTGGCGTTTCACGGATTTGATGCTCAGCCTGGACCCAAAAGTCGCGCCAACTCGCGATATTCACAGATTTCTGCTTGGGGGCGTTGCGCCGCGCCCTATCGCTCTTGTCTCTACGGTGTCCAAAAAAGGAATCAGAAACCTTGCGCCGTTCTCATTTTTCAACGCGTTTTCGGCTAATCCACCAATCGTTGTTTTTTCCCCTGGGCGCAGATTGCGCAATGCGACAATCAAAGACACCTACACAAATCTTAACGAAACCGGCGAATGCGTTATCCATGCGGTAACATACTCAATGACCCAACAGATGAATCTGACATCAGCCGAATTTGATTCGGAGGTAGATGAATTTATCAAAAGTGGATTCACCACGCTTCCTTCAGAAACTGTGACTCCTCCAAGAGTG
>JACZUZ010000193.1 GCA_022572905.1 Candidatus Zixiibacteriota bacterium
ATTCGCTCGGCGCTTAAACAACCATTGGCGACAACGAATTCACATGGTCTCCTGGCGAACCGGGAAATACCACCGGAAAAACCGATTGGAATACGGCGAATTTTACTTCTGGGAGACTCAAGCCCGGTTGGAATAGGTTTGGAGCGCCGACAACAGGCTTTCGGAGAGGCTCTGACAACGATTCTCAATAGACGTTATGCGGATTTTTTTAGAGTTGAACTTATTAACATGGCGGTATCCGGTTTCAGCAGTGAACAGATACGCATACAACTTAAGCGCGGATTGGCTTATGATCCAGATTTGGTGATAGTCTATATCGGTAACAATGACGCATCTGTTTCAGGTCGAGTCTCGGACCGTGAACTGATAGAAGCGAACTCTAAAAGACGGGTGCAACCTGCGAATAATATTCTCTCGAAATCGACGCTATACCGGGCGCTTAAGGCTTTACTCATGCCTCTTAAATCACTTTTTCATTCTATCGGCGACAAAAGGATAATTCTACGCGTTGGAGTTTCGCGCTTTCGAGAAAACCTTGAAAACATTGCGAAAAATTGCCAGCGAAATAAAGTTCCGGTTGTGTTTGTCAAACCTCCGGTTCCGACGCTCTGGCCGGCGGGTTTGCAGTTTCGCGCGCTTGTGAATCAATCCAACAGCGCCGGTCAAATAATCATGCCAGACACACTGCGAAAACTTTTCGGTAGCAATGCCAGCTATTGTCTGGATAGCGGCCTGATGAAAGACATTTATGGTGACGCTGATATATTCACGCAGGCAGTATACAGATCATCCTATAATAGCGCATTAGCGAGAGAAAACTTTATCGCGACTCCAGATGAAAATTCAAGCTCACTTAAATGGAATAACTATGGAGTTTCGCTGTGGAAAAGCGGTGAATATTTGGCGGCTGACAGCGCGTTGCTGCGCGCTCGTGAGATTTATGTCAGAAGAGAAACTGGCGACATGAATGATTTTGTTTCCAGAAGTGTGGGTTCGGTTTATCTGTACAACATTGGCTTGAATCGAGCTTTCAAAAATATAATCCCGCGCGAGGAAATTTCCTTAAGGACAAAGGAGTTTTTTGAAGTTAGCGTTTATCTGGATTCTGCGCTTGATGCGGATTTCTTCTCGTTGCGAATCAAAAGAGATTATCTCAAAATTTTTGACGGTTTATTATTCGAGGATCGTCAACAAGCATTGAGTATTGTAGACGTGCGAAACGCTTTTGCGGAAAATAACGCTGAGCGCTTGTTTATTGATCACTGTCATCTGACAGTTTTGGGACATCGCATTGTAGCAAATGTTCTATTTCAAGAAATAGTAACGAAAAAATATCTCGAATCCGACTCGATTATGATGCGTTAAAACGTAAACGCTAGTCTAAAATTACAATATCAATGCGCCGGTTTTCAGAGCGACCTTTTTCGTTCTGATTGTTGGCGACAGGTTTTTCCGCTCCGTACCCTATCGCGCGGAATTCGCTGGCGGCGCGATCAGTTGACTGCCGCAGATAGTTCATCACCGCTAGCGCGCGTTTTTCCGAGAGTTGGCGATTCATTTCCGATGAGCCGGTGTTGTCGGTATGACCCTCAATAATAATTTGATCACCGACAGAAATTTTGAGCGCTTTGGCAACCTTCTCGAGCAATTCAATGTGACGATTCTCGATCACCCAGCTCCCGCTTTCAAAGCTCAATCCCCTTAAGCGAATCACTATGTCCTGGGAGGCGTTATAAAGCACAAGGGCCTCGGTGGGCTTAAACAGCGCTTTTGTTTCGATGAACTTGAGTTCTTCCTTTTCCTTGGCGGCGAGAATTGCGGAAGCAACTTCATTCTCCTGCTTGGTTTTCTCAAGCGTCCGGGCTGTGACTCTCATTTCGCTTTTTGTTTCGTCAAGTTCGCGCACGAGTGTTTGGAATTCCGCCTCAAGCGAGGTAAGAGCGGCGTCAGCGCCATCTGATTCGGAGAAATTGATCCCCAATTTTGAGCAAATTTGAGCGATTCGTTCAGCTCTGCTGTTTCTATCACTTTCCTGGGCGTCTATTTTCTCTATTAGTAATTTCATTTCGTTGGCTAGTTGCTCGGCTGCGAAGAGAATGCCTTTGTCAAAAGCCAATTTCAATTCACGCGCATCGGCTGCCTTTTGCATGATGAGTTCATAACTAAGCATAATCTGCTCCCAGGCCTGATCGTTTTTTTTCAGACTACGCACTCTCTGGGCTATCTCGGTCGCGTGGCGAGCCTCGTATTCGGCCAGCGCCGCTTCAGCATTCGCTGATTTTAGATCATAACGATCCCTGTCAATAATTCCGCTGGCTCGATTGCGATGAGTTCGCGCTTTGTCCAGAGTTATCAGCGCGAACTTTTTGGCCTCGTCGTTGATGGCGCGCAATATAAGAAGGTCGGCCTGGGCAATAACGCTGCTCCGAATGGCTTCCTGTTCGGCCCGGTCGAAATGTGGTACAGATTTGGTGACTTCCTTGAGACCACCTTTGATGTCGCCTTTTTCGATTTTTTCGGTGGCTTTGACAAATATTTTTTCGCCTTTGTTGAACAACGCCGATTGCAAACGCGGCGCATCGGCTTTGAGCGCCTTTTCGCGCGGCTCCAAATATTCTCTAAGCGCCTCGCGGGTTACAGCAACCGACCTTAGCGCGTTTTCGCCAAATTCACGGCTCTTAATAAGCGCCTTATCAATTCGACTTGCAGAAGCCGACATTTTGAGAAGTTTCATAACTTCGTCATACTGGCGGCGAGATTTTTTGTACGCTTTCGGAGCGAATACAGGCGCTTTCGCCACAACCAGAGAGTCCTGTAGCATTGTCAAACCTTTCACATCCGCCTCGGTATAGGCCATCGCTTTTCCGGTCAGACAAATAGCCGTGAGAGCTAAAAACACGCCAACCTTGATTCTTGCCATAGCTTTTGAAGAATTCATGATTATCCCCTCTCATTCGTTTATACGGCGGAGTGGTCTCTTACATGCGAGCCACGCAACCGGAAATCAGGTCTCTTAATTTCGGTTCGGTCTCAGACGCGGTGCGGATAACATTTTCGAGTGAACAGGGATGCATATTATCCGCTAGTCCCATGTCGGTTATGATCGAAAATGCCAGAATTCGATTACGCTGATGATGGGCCGCTATTGCTTCGGGGACCGTGCTCATCCCAACCGCATCTGCCCCGATGGTCCGGAAGAACCGATACTCAGCGGCAGTTTCCAGGCAGGGACCGGTTAGCCCGAGATAAACCCCTTCCTGAAGTCTGAGATTTTGCTTGAGAGCCACCTCTTTGGCCAGAGCGATATACTTATGATTGTATACTTCATACATATCAGGAAATCGGTCGCCGAGGCTGTCATCATTAGGCCCGATTAGTGGGTTTGTGGGGAAGTAATTGATATGGTCCTTGATCAACATGATGTCACCAGCCTCGAAATTCGGGTTCATGCCTCCGGCCGCGTTCGAAACTATCAGCGTTTCCATGCCCAGAGCTTTCATAACTCGTATCGGGAAGGTAATTTCCTTCATATCGTAACCTTCGTAGTAGTGAAACCTTCCGCGCATACAGACAACCGGTTTGTCTGATAATGATCCAAAGAGGAACTCTCCGGCATGTGACTCTACCGTGGAAACTGGCATATGGGGAATGTCCTTATATGAAACAGTGGCTTCGGTGGTCATGCCATCTACAAGGGAGCCGAGTCCTGTGCCGAGAATGATTCCAATTTCGGGTTTGTGATCTGTCCGACTACGAATGTACTTAACCGCTTCATTTACTCTGTCCATATATTCTTTCATCTTTTGTTTTCTCCTTTTGGCGAATATTTTTTCATTCGTGGTATCTATCTGTGATTTTTTGCGAAATCGACGTATTTGTCCGCCGGACACAACAAAAGCGTATCTGAATGGCGCGGTCAAGTTTGTAGACTCATTTACGCGCCGGACCAGTATCCCTCAATTAAACAAAAGAGAGACCGTTACTTAAACGATCTCTCTGAAAAGAGGCCTTAGGACTGATTCGGAACCGTCCACCTATACTTCGAAAAAAAGATCACCCTGAGGGCGGCCTTATGTGAATTTACGGATGTGCTTTTACAAGCAGACTAACGGACCGGCCGCAGGACATAACGGCGCCGGACTACCTTCTATAAAGGCGAATTTAACAATGTAAATCGCGTCTCCGATATTGACGTCGCCACCACCATCTGCGTCAGCCTGATCGCAGCAAGGCGGCTTCGGACTGCCTTCAACAAAGGCGTACTTCACAATGAAGATGGCGTCTCCGATGTTAACGTCGCCGCCGTTGTCCGCGTCGCCCGGTGTCACACAACAGCTAGCTGTATTTTCGGTTACAAGCGCTGAAGTTGTGTAAATGGAGTCTCCCGTGCTAAAGCCATTTCCATTTGCGGCATTTCCTGCGACATAGAATGTGACCGGACCTCCCCCAAGAGTGGCCGGGGCCTTCCAATCGAAACTCCAGCCGGGGGCTGTGTGGAGTGTGGCGGAGTCCGTTCCTGTTAGGGTGTGTTTGATATACTCTCGCTGAGTCAAGATGTCCATTGAGATTTGGGTGCGAGTTGGATCTGTAACCAGCATATTTCCGACCGGATTGTTACTACCATCCAATACAGTGGCCTCAAAACCCCAGCGACTCTGTCCGATGTTAGAAAGATTAACAGATATGGTAAGCGTCTGGCCAGCTGTATAACTGGCTGGCGCTGTGATGGTTACGCTTCCCGACCCGACATTCAAATTCCCGTGGCAAATGGCGTCGCCGCAGGTCGTTTCTCCGGGGGCTCCAGTTGTCTTGTCAATCGGCCCAGCGGAATTGGCCATTACGAAGACGGATAATTGTCCGATCGCCAGAATTAAAATCGGCGCCAAAATCGATAGTCTGACTGATTGTCGCATATTTCAGGACATTTTCCATCTCAGCCTATGGCTGAGTCAAATGGTATTTAATTTTCGCTTCAAAGAACGGCGGTAAAAGAGAGAACGGATAGAAAATATCTCTCCTATGGGTTACAGT
>JACZUZ010000194.1 GCA_022572905.1 Candidatus Zixiibacteriota bacterium
TTGGTGAGCGCTACGCCCATGGCGGGCGTTAGATCACGTTCTAGGGGGTTAATCCTCTTTTTGCGATTTCCTCGACCGTCGCTCCAAACGCTCTATACTCGCAATATTCATCTCGCAAAGTGCAGTAATCTTGCACGCAAAACCAGGACAGCTTAGGAAGGGACGCATTTAAGTCTGACATCACATTTGGGCTAATTCACCCAAATAATGCTCTATATACTCTTTTACCAGGGCTCAGTTGGGATCAGTTTCTGGGAATGCCGGAAATAGTCTTTCGCCAATATTGGTTGAGAAAGACAATATTGCGCTACTCCCATCAAGCAGTAGGCTTCGGGTTCGAAATTTGCCCCATCAATCGAGTTTCTGTACTCTTTGAAGTAATGCGACGCTGACTCATGTTACTGGAGGACGCGCAAAACAAGATTGAAACCTGGCGTCAAGACTACAATCTAAACCAACCCCACAGTTCACTGGGATATCAATCTCCGGCGGAGTTCATCGCCCGTTTCAAAGCTCGGGAGACCAAAGTCGCTTGAAGCAAAAACACCGCAAAACTCTCATTCAAACTGGACCAAAGGTGGGGTGCAGTCTAATTGATGCAGGACTAACTTAAAAAGTGGCACAATTATAGTGGGCAGGACATCCTTGCTGACAAGGAAGTTTTGTGGGATATTAGAATCAATTTCGTGAGATAAGCGATAGACAGAATACTTTGGAGGCATTGGAAACTATGGATGAAAGTTTAATTCGTGAGCACTTGGTGAAACTACTCGGCGGAACGGATGCCCATCTAGATTTTGACGATATTATCTCTCATTTTCCAGTCGAGCTTCGTACCGTCAAACCTCATGGCGCCGCTCACTCTGCCTGGCAACTCCTTGAACATCTTCGTATTGCTCAATGGGACATACTGGAATTCAGTCGCAACCCCAACCACATTTCACCAGCATTCCCTGATGGGTATTGGCCCAAAAATGATACCGCTTCCGATGACGAAGCTTGGGGAAAAAGCTTAAGAGCTTTCCGATCTGACCGTGAAGCATTACAGGATTTAGTAGCCAATCAATCAACCGACCTATTAGCTTCGATACCACACGGCACAGGACAAACAATATTTCGTGAATGTTTTGTGGTAGCAAAACACAATTCATATCATCTGGGGCAATTGGTTCTTCTCAGAAGACTTCTTGGCATATGGAAAGAAGACGGAAACCGGAAGATTGAGATCTGAGTTATCTCATCGTCAACCATTGGTAGGCAACTTTGGGAACTGCCATAGTTGTTTCTAAATCGGAGCTCTGAAAGAAATTGATCCTTTCACTCATGGGCCGCCCTGCTTTCATTCGAATTTTCTGTGGCCGTTTAAGCGACCGTTGGAATACCCTAAAGAGTAATATGTAGATTATCTTCGCGCGGCCGCAACCTTTTCAAATTCCGAAACTTAATCTAAAAGCCTACTTCAGAGCAGCTTGACAAGAGTATTTCTATGTCATACTAATAGCTAAGAAACAGCTGGTCCTTCAAAGCTCCAAGAGTCGCATTGGTTTGTAAATTTACACTCGGCGCACGGCTACAAACCGCCGAACAAGGTCGAAAGAAGCTGGAAGTTGAACAAAGATACTCTCTTAGAAATAGTTTGACTAATGGGGAACACTACAATCCTTATCAATCCACACCTTATGTTGTCAATGGCAATTGCTGTCGCTTTCGTTCTCATCTCCATAGTCATATATGCTACTGCTGCTTATGTGATATTGGTGAGGGATACTTGAGGATTTTAAGGCCAAAGAATTTCAAAAAAGTAAAAGGAGCAATATTAAAGTGGACACCTCAAAAGACAAGTTTTATATCCCCTTAATAGTTATCATTTCTGTTGTTATCCCTATTGTCGTTGTGATATTACTGATAATTCCGGAAAGCGGGAGGGGAGCTCTGGGAAATATAGATGTTTCCTCATTGCCATTATTTCATGCAGTACTTAACGGGACAACTGCTATAATGCTTTTACTGGGTTATTATTTTATTCGTAATAAGAGAATAAAAGTGCACAGGTTTTGTATGCTTACTGCATTTGTCCTATCAGCAGTTTTCTTAGGTTCCTACGTGACTTATCATTACAGCACAGGGCATACACCATTTGAAGGAGAGGGACTTATAAGATACTTCTATTTTTCTATATTGATTTCCCATATTACACTGGCAGTTACTATAATTCCTTTGGCTTTATTAGCCATATACAGGGCATTAACCGATCAGATTCAAAAACACCGAAAAATTGTTAAGTGGACATTCCCCATCTGGTTGTATGTTGCGATAACAGGAGTTTTAGTATATTTGTTTATGATTCCATATTATTGAAGCCGATTAATATAATAGTCCTTATAGGACTATATTCGCGTTGTCTTGACCTGCCCCCAAATTCTGATCCAGTTTGAGAGCTAATGTCTCAGTTGAACAAACGAATCGCCCCAAGCCTCTAATCCTCACCTCGCCCCTTCGCTCAGATTTGGGTGTGTGTGGTTCGGTTGATAAAGCATACTTTCGCTTGACCTGATCGACGACTGAACTAACTTACAAAGTGGTAGAACTATTGAGGGCTGGTCAAGATAAATTGGCAGGCCTAGGTTATATTTCTGGAACATAAATGGGTATACTATTTGACAAGATACTGTCGGAGAGCCCACTCGTCATTGGGCACAGAGGCGCTCCGCACTTGGCGCATGAGAATACAGTCGAGTCCTTCACTCATGCGATTGACCTAGGCGTTGACGCTATTGAGATTGATGTTCGTAGAACAGTTGACGGAGTTCTTGTGATACATCATGATGACACGATCATGAATCATTCTGAAAAGATAAGTGGATTGACATATGCACAAGTTTTGCGAGGAAGCAAGAAAGAAGGATTCAGCGTTCCTACACTTATGGAGACACTTGAATTGTGCCGAGATCGTACTTGCCTTGACATAGAGTTAAAAGAATCTGGATATGAACTAGAAGTTTACACCCAAGTGAAGGAGCATTTTGAACTGCGAAATGTCCTGTTCAATTCTTTCATCGATGAAAGTGTTCTCAAGTTAACAGAAATTGATAATTGTATTGAAGTCGGACTGTTGTTAGGCGCTCCACCATCAGCTTCTTTTCCAGTGAGATTCAGTGAACTGTTTCCCTTTAAGAGGATTTGCGTCTGCAAGGCGAAATTCGTGTCAACTCATTGGAAATTGCTAAGATTCGGATTTCTAAAAAGGATGAAGCGCACTGAAATCCCAGTTCTCGTGTGGACGGTTGACGATATACGCAGAGTGACAAGGCTGGCAAAACAGAATGTGGAAGGAATTATCACCAACATACCGGACAAAGTAATTCAAGCATTATCTGATAACACGTCTGTGTAGTGAGAGTGACCGGCCATCAATTGATCTGTACCCAAAATTTCGATCCAGTTAAATATTCACTGTCTTGCCTTTTTCGATAGCAAGATTAGCCTAACAAGTCGTACAACTAATGGGGGCAGGTCAGTCCACGACGGGAAACTAGAAAATCTGTCGGGAAATGCGCACAATAGTCATCCGGCCGAGTTCAGGAGCGCCGATAAATTCTGAATGCTTATTGTTCGTTGCGTTTTGAATTGTTAGCGCAATCGTTCCGAATTTCGTTTTTCGGCGTTCGATATTTAGATCAAGCAGGCCATAGCGGCTGACATTACCGCTGAAGACACCGGTACGGGCCGGAAATTGATCGACAAAGCGATACTTCGCCTTGGCATATATGCCTTTTGCAGGATTTGAGTAGCTTGCGACAAGACTGAATTTGTGTTTCGGAGCGTTCACTGGAATATCTGCAACACCGTCCACGTTGTGAAATAAGTTTTTCGCGAGATACGAATATGTTCCACCGACTTCCCAATTGACGCTGATGTGGTAGTTAAGCGCGATGTCAGCGCCAAACAGATCGATATCGCCAAAGTTACGAAACGTGATTACGACATCCGTTGGGTTCTGTATTTCGGTTGGGGATACCAGCCCAATTGGCAGTCCACCGAGATCGTTGAAAATTCCTGTGGCGATATCCTCGGCGGTGGAGGAATCAACAGTTCCGCCAGTATTTGCATAAATGTCACCTGTTAACTGCCGCACAAAGACACTTGAATCGATGAATACATGGGGCGATTCCACGTTGAGCGGCCCTATGAAATCCTTAATTTCTGAATAGTACGCATTCACACTCAGCGCCAGCCGGTCGAACGGAACGCCTTTATAGCCGAGTTCAAAAGTTTGGGTTCTTGTTTGTTCTACAGGCTTGATGTCTGACAAAGCGCCGGGGTCGAACGGATCAAATCCAAATGTTACCGTATTGAGGGTCATGAATTGACCCGGAACAGGAGCGCTGAGTGTTGCCGGCAGAATTGGCGCCAGGGAAGTATCACCGGATATCGCCAGGTTTCGAAGGGCCGGCCAAACTGAATTGACATCTGCCGGTAAGTAGCTGTTCCCTACACCGATACTCGGACCATAAAGTGACACCATCTGAGGTAGGCCGTCGGGGCCATAATTGAATGTAAATCCGTCTCGCGCTCCCAGGGCGCGAGCATCGAAAATCGTCGAGCCTAACACCGGTATCAGCGCCGGATTGGCGTCTTCGGTTGCAAATGAACCAGCCAAGACATCGAGAAAGAAATGTGCCGTCGAAGGAGCGCCATACGCCTGATTAAACGTGGCGCGCAGTGTGTGTTTCTTTCTTGGATGAAATATTATCGCGGCGCGAGGAGAAAAAACCGGACTCTCCAACAAATTGTGGTCATCGGCCCGTCCAGCGGCCAATAGTTTCCAGCGACTTGAAAATGTATATTCGGCCAGTGCGTACACGCCATGCTCGTTTATGTCATCAACAAATTCATTTCTCCCGTTAATCGTACCACCCGTGTTCGGCCGCGTCAGGAGCGCGTCGTATCCATAGGTGAAACGCAATTTCTCACCTGGAGAATAACTATGTTGCAATTGGCC
>JACZUZ010000195.1 GCA_022572905.1 Candidatus Zixiibacteriota bacterium
TATAGCGTCCGGATAGGAGGGACGTGGTTCGAAGCGTTCACGGGAATGGAAGTCGACAAGAATGGCTTTGTTTATGCCGTGGGGCCTACCAAGTCCGGAGATTTCCCAATGGTTAATCCAATACAGGATCATATAGGGGGAACGTTAGACGCATTCGCCGTCATAATCAATCCCGAACTATCATATCAACCAGTGTGCTGCGCAACCGCCGGTGATGCTAATCATGACGGTGAGGTATCCGTTGGTGACGCCATATTTCTGGTCAAATATATTTTCGCAGACGGTGAGACGCCATTTTGTACCGAAGAGGCCGATAGTGACACGAGCGGATCAATTAGTATCGGCGACGCGGCATATCTGGTAAAGTACATCTTCAACAACGGAGTGGAGCCTCTTTGTTTACGTATGCTACTTGGGAATTGAAACGCCAAATGAGTTGTGTTTTTTTCTATTTTGGTTTAACTCGTCTCTATTGCGAACTTCCTCTTCAGGCGCAAACTAAATTAACTCGGTGGTTTTCTTGATCGGTTCAGGATGTGAAACGAAATACTGGGAAAATAGTTCTTGCTCTACTGGCGTTGTTCGCTTCCAATTGTATTGCCGCTGCTAGTGAGGCCGTTGATTTACTGCCGGACATATTAGTTGAACAGGAATATCTCTTCGACAATGAGATCGTTTCATATATCGATTCGGGACGTGTACATATTAGACTATCAAATGGCACGGCTAATATCGGCGACGGCAAACTTTTTTTGCGCGGTCTTGATACTGTAAACGCGGACTCCACCCGCACTGTAATGCAGAGAATATTTCGTTCAGACAGCACATGGTTTGAAAGAGAAGCAGGAAGATTTCTTCTTCATCCCACGCACGGGCATATTCACTTTGAAAACTGGGCCATATATCGGATTCGCAAGTACTTGCCTGGAGAAGGTGTTGGAGATATTGTCACAGAGGGAAGAAAGACGAGTTTTTGTCTAACGGATCTCTTTCTGTATGATTCTACCATTCCGAACGCAAATCCTTTAGGTGAGTTTTTTAATTGCGAGTCGGAGATACAGGGGATTTCTGTTGGCTGGATTGATATTTACTCGAAACAACTTATCGACCAGTGGATCGACATCACTGATGTACCCGGCGGGTTATACTGGCTTGAATCCGAAGTTGATCCGGACCATCTTTTGCTGGAAAAAGACACAGCCAACAACATCGCGAGGATTCCGATAAATCTGTGCATAAATGATGTTACGGTGTTGCCCGACAGAATGAGGATTGAATCGATTGTATTCGCGCCCGTTTCCAGTATCGCTCTTCAAGTATACGCTACTAACACATCCGTTTTGACAAACGGAATGACAATCGCTTTCACCTTGAACGGGCCAGCCATATTCCAAATCGACTCCGCCTCAACAGCCGGGCTTAGGACAAGCGCATTCCGTACGGATTTGGTGGCTATTGATCCTTTTACAAGCTCTGCGGCTTTCGTGATACTCCCGCCGCAGGATAGCTCGTTTTTCTTTCTGGCTCCGGGTTCAGGCCCCGTTCTTACGATTTACTTCACAGTTCTCGATAGCGCCAACACCACTCCGGTAAGCGTTGAGTTTGCGACTACCGGTGGGTATGGTTCTGAAATTTCGGTTCCTTGCGGCGCTTACACTCCGCCAATTTTAATTAACGGGTCACTTGCAATCTATTGTTGCTCTTTGCCGGGCGACGCTGACTCTGGCGGCGATGTCGATGTTGGCGACGCGACGTTTATAGTGTCATACATTTTCGCCGGTGGGCAAATTCCATCTTGCCTGGGGCAGGCGGACGCTGACGGCGGTGGTGATATAAATGTCGCCGACGTGGCTTATCTGGTAAAGTACATTTTCTCGGACGGCGACGACCCCGTTTGTCCGTTGACCGTTCAATAACTCCGGCTCCCTAACCCATTTATCTGCAAAAGGTTACGCCCCCCCCTCTTTCAACCCTTGCTGAACGCGCCTAGAAATCCATTGCGAGCGAACAAGGTGTGGCATATATTGACTCACAGAAGGAGTTTCCACACCTGCGAACAAAGCTGGAGTTCAATTCGACCTTGTTCGGGGAACCGAAAAGACAATAAAATGATTTTTCGATTAGTCAAAACGGCTTTGTGTTTATCGGTTGTTTTGTTCTCAGGTATTCTAATTGTTTATGAAAAGGCAAACGCCGAAAGCGCCAATGTTGAAATCCGCGCAGAAGGAACCGCCACGCTTCCGTTTGATGTTATCAACGGCCATCAGGCCATGGCCCAAAACAATTTCCCAATCTGGTTTTACCTAAGCGTTGAAACGGATTTTGTGGTGACTTACGCGTCATTGGGGTTTGTGTTTTACAGCCCAGACGCATCAATAACGACCATAACTCATGATGATCTCCCGGAGGGTGACGATTTTCCGGAATGGTTTAACGCGTTTACCACAGGCGGTGCGCAAATACTTCTAAGGAGCTACGACGGAATTCTTCCGGACTCATTCTTTGCAGGCGGCGCCGCCTTTTCTGGAGGCTTTGGTCCTACGTCGCTCCAGGATATTAGTGACTTCTCGATCATTCCAGATTCAGGAGCCGAGGGCATATTCTGTATTGATACTTCATTTATCTCTCCGACGGGTCCTTGGTTATTTTTAAACAGTGTGAACATTTTTCCTTCCTGGGGAGGTAGCGTGGGTGGCTATCCGGACGGCGGATATTGTATCACCATTTATGAGGGTTGTTGTGACTTGCCGGGTGACGCCGACGGAAACGGATCGGTTGACGTTGCCGATATTATATTTATCCTCAAGTATATTTTCTCAAATGGACCGGCTCCGGGATGTTTAGCTGAAGGCGATTTTGATGGGAAACAATTTCAGGACCTAAGCATCGTTATCACAGACGTTGTGTATCTGCACAGATTCGTTTTTGTCGAAGGTCCCGCGCCTGTCTGTGGGAATCAGTTTTGATACTGCCCAATGACCCAAAATCTTGAAAGGAAGAAAAGTCCGATGAAGGGATTAAGCGGAATCACAGTAATCTTCTCGTTAGTAGGGATTTTCTTTTATAGTAGCGCAAACGCTGCCAGCGCCAATGTTGAAATCCGCGCGGATGGAGTGGGGGTTTTCCCCGATACAATCAACGGACATAATGCTATGGCTATGAATAGATCACCGATCAGATTTATTTTCAGCGCAGAATCCGATTTTGTGGTGGCAGCTGCAACTCTTGGTTTTCGGTTCTATAGCCCGGATGTGTCTATTTCATATGCTTTTCACTTCGAGAATAATAATACCGGGTATGATATTGATGATCCATTCCCTGTTTGGAATACTCCTTTTACCCTTGGAGGCACGGTTTACAATTTCAAAGATTGGGATGGACTCCTGCCAGATACTTTTATAACCGGCGGCGCAGCTTTTAGCGGAGGTTTCGGACCGACCGAGTTGGTTGACATATTTGCACTGACTATGTCATTTCCCGATGACACTTCAGGCGTGTTTTGCATTGACTCCACTTTTGTCGCCCCGGCAGCGCCTTGGTTGTTCGCTAATGGTACGAATATTGCTCCTGCCTGGGGAAGTAGCGTAGGCGGATATCCGGACGGCGGATATTGCATAACGATTTATCCGGGCTGTTGTTTTGTTCCCGGCGACGCGGATTATGGCGGTGATGTAAATATAGCCGACGCGATATTCATAGAAAAATACATTTTTCAGGACGGCATGACACCGTTCTGTCTTGGTGACGCTGACGCTGATGGGGGCGGGGACATAAACATCGGTGATGTTGTTTTCCTGGTAAGGTATATTTTCCAGGACGGCGCGGCGCCATCCTGCGCACCATAAATTGCAACAAGGAGAAGTTATGAAATTGTTCTTGCAAACATCGTGTCAGATATTAGTCCTATCTATTTGTTGCTTGTGTCTTGAAACGACAGTCCACGCCAACAGCGCCAATGTCGAAGTGCGCGTGGAAGGTGTGGGGGTTTTCCCCGATACAATCAACGGGCTTAATGCTATGGCTATGAATAGATCACCGATCAAATTCATTTTCAGCGCGGAATCAGATTTTGTTGCTGCATGCGCATCAAATGGTTTTCGGCTCTATAGTCCGGACGGTTCTATTTCGTCTGTTTCTCACAAAGAGAAAAAAGACGCATTTCCGACTGAAGTTGAGTTTTACCCTGCTTGGGATAATTCTGTTTGGACTCTTACGGGGACCAATTTCATTCTAAAAGATTGTGATGGACTCCTTCCAGATTCAATGTATACTGGTGGCGTACACTTTGGCCCCGGAGGATTCGGCCCAACAGAATTGGTCGATATATTTGCACTTACTATGTCATTTCCCGATGACACCGCCGGCGTATTTTGCATCGACTCCACTTTTGTTCCCTGCTGCACACCCTGGTTGTTTTGTAACGATGTGAATATTGCTCCTTCCTGGGGAAGTAGCGTGGGCGGATATCCGGACGGGGGGTTCTGCATAACAATATATGAGCGCTGTTGTGAGGTTCCCGGAGACGCGAGCCATAGCAGTCTTGTAACCATTCACGATGCAGTATTTCTAGAAAGATACATTTTTCAGGACGGCGCCACACCGCAATGTCTGACTGAAGCCGACGCTGACGGAGGCGGGGACATAAATATCGGCGATGCTGTTTTCCTGATAAGATATATTTTCCAGGACGGCGCGGCGCCATCCTGCGCACCGTAGATGTTGACTACTTTTTGGTCCACATCTTAATTTACGTTCGCAAATTCCTCCCTTTATGGCCTATTGAAAAAGTTCCGATGAGAGGTAGGTCGGCGTTCCGAACGAGCGCAAGCGTGTGAGAAACCCGACAATCCCACATTCAACAATTTCGTGAACAACGTCTGTCGGGTTTCTTCACCCCTGTAAATCCAAGGAGCTACGGAACCCGACCTACAGGTTTATCAGCAAGCCTTTAACTTGACATCCGATCTTGGGGCGCCGTAA
>JACZUZ010000196.1 GCA_022572905.1 Candidatus Zixiibacteriota bacterium
ACCGCCGCTGTCGAAGGTAATGCTTTTCATTTTCAGCAGGTCAATGATTCCTCGGAAGTTCTCGCCGGACCCGATTGGTATATTTACCGGGGCGACTTTGCTTCCGTACTCTTCCTTGATGGCCCCCAGAACGCCCTCCCAGTTGACATTCTCCTTCTCCACTTTGTTGATAAAAATCATGATCGGACGATGATAGCGCTGGGCTATTTCATAGGCCGCCCTGGACCCAGCTTCGGGCCCGTTTTGAGCGTCAATAACAAGACAAGCGTTTCCGACAGCCTGTAGGCCGGTAATCACCTGGCCCGAATAGTCGGGATGGCCAGGAGTGTCGATAAGGTTTATTTTGACATCTTTCCAGGGAAGAGCCAGGGCCGCCGTCGAAAATGAAGCTCTCTTATCTATCTCGACGGCTGTGTAGTCAGAAATTGAGGTCCCCTCGTCTACCTTGCCCTGGCGATTGTTGACCCCCGTCAGGAACGCCAGAGCGTCGGCCAGAGACGTTTTGCCCCCTCCCCGCTGTCCGATCAGAGCCAGACTGCGCAGTTCACTCGATTGATATTCTTTCACTGATTTTGCCTCGATTCGCCCGGATATTTCCAAGGCGTTCTTTTCGTGCTGGTTGGACTCTATTCCGAACCGAGCCGTCCGGAATGTCATTCTAATCGCATTTCGCGGCCCGCTTAAAAATCTACGGCCCGGATTGATCGAGTATAGCCCTGCGCTCAGGGGTTGTCAATTTCGGCCGCCGACCCGGCGAGGGCCGTTCTGGATGTGCTTTCAGCGGCCGTTATGGAGTTCTCCTTCGAATCAGATTTCGCGAGGAATGAACCCAGCGAAGGTGTCCGGAATCCTCCTATTCTTAATTAGAGCAACTCTCACCTTATCCGACTTTGTGAATTCTTTCACAAAAATCGCACACTTCAGAAGAATCCCGCTAGTCGCGCGAACCGGAAAAAGTTCACATAATAAGATCGCTGCCAGCATCTGTTGATCGCGCCGGACGCCAATCGACGAGTCGCTTCGCACAGTTGGTAGGCCGAACCGGTAGCAGTTTCGCATGCCTTGTCTTGTGAAAATATTCACAAGGCCTTGTCGAATCTTCTGGGCTTCATCAGTCCTCGATGTTAATTCGACTGGCTCGAATGGCGCAGGTTTTGTGAAAATATTCACATGGGCGCCAATGCGAGTTAGAAGGAGAGCAGATTTTAATTGCCTCCGGGCGCTCCGCCGTATCAACAAATCAGACGACGATATGGTAGATACCGACCTGACCAATCCCGTCTTTGTGAAATAATTCACATGCGCGCAATACCGGAATACAATCTGGCGCAGCCCACATTGTGAATTCTTTCACATGAACTGGCCGAAGGAGGTTGCCATAGGGACTCCCTATCCCAATCCGGAGATCTCCCCACTCTTACCAATCACTCCGATCTTCTGGCCTCGTACTGTGACTTGGTTACGGCACGTTGAAATCCGAAGCCCGTACGAAATATTGACACCAAAATGACCGCCCGTTAAGTGACTTGGGTTCGGTCTGTCCATTATCAATCAGGCCCCCGTACGCCGCTTGGAGGGGAGCTTGAACTAATGTATCCGGCGGCTGAAATTGGTAGCCCAGCCTGCCCCTCATCAGCAAGAAACACCATGCTGAGAGACCAATTTGGGACCGCCCTTCGAATATTCGGTCATTCCAGATTTGACCCCGTCCGCCCTATTTCACCGAGAAAACGCTTGACTTTCAGAATTATTTCACTATTTTCTCCTTTGTCTAGGGAATGGTTGTGTTCGACAACGCTTCTGTTCGGCTTCTCACGCACCTTGTAAGTCATTAAACAACATCACGTTGTTTGGACTTCTCCGAAAAGCAACTTATCGATCCTCTTTAAAAAGCTTCTTCAAAAAGTCAGCGGTTTGTTATGTCCCGCTCGAAATTTGTGGCTTTTTTCTTTTTGAGCGCAAAAATCATGCGGATTCAAAACCACTGATAATTTGAAAATCACGAAGCAAGATATACCTTCCGGCTTTGCCGTTTTCGTCTCTTTCGCCGGACCTTCTGGAGCTTCTCCAAAAGGACCAAGCTGGTGAAACCAACTGAAACAGGATTGGAATCACGTGGGACGCCAAGGCGATGCGAAACGGATTTGATCCATATATTTCGTCGGATTAAATAACCCGGAGGGACCGCGGACTTTTCTTGTAGCCAGAGTCCTGCGGAAATCTAAGATGGTGTTTTGGGCCCGGTAGTGGCCTTCAAGACACCTGGCGACTTAGACCAACATTGGCGGGAAATACCGCCTTGTTGATGAACCTTTAATTAATTAAAGGAGCATTGTAATGATGCAAAAAAGAGCCATCTTTTCATCATTGCTGTTGGTGTCGCTTCTTTCGCTGGTATCGACATCCAGTACATTCGCTCAGTCCAACACTGTGACTGTCGGAAGCGCGCAGGCGCTTCGTTGCGCGAATGGTACTATTAATGTTACTGTCGATAATTTAACAGCCATAAGCGCTTTTGAGATTGTATTGGATTGGTCCGGAGCCGGAACGATCACCTCGGTCACTTTTGACCCGAGTTTAGGGAATCTCACAACTCGCAATGTTGACGTTACTGCCAACCAGATCCGTATTATCGCTTTAGATCTGACTGGTGGCAGTGACTGTCTGGGAGCCGGCTCACATATTGTGGCGCAGATTAATTTCACTACGGATAGTGTATGCTCAGATAGCATCACTTTCGCAGGTGGAACTTTCTCCTGCCAAACAAATAATGTGACGACCCAGACGCAATTCGTAGACTGTCAGACAACCACCTTGGTTTCGGCAAGTGTGCAGAGCGGCTCAGTCACTATCAATAACGCGCCTCCGAGCGTTACATGCCCGCTCAATGTCACCATGCATTTCGGTGATATCGTGCAGGTAAACGCATCGGCGACGGACGCGGATTTAGCGAATCCTTGCGAGGCTTTGACATACTCGCTTGGAGCCACTTCTCCGGGTTATGCCGCTATCGGCTCCTCCTCAGGCCAGATTACCCTGACTCCTCAGGGTAGCGACGTCTGTGTGAGCACGGTCGAAGTAATCGTTACTGATGCATGTGGCGCTGCCGATACTTGCTACTTTGATGTATGTGTCCAGAATACCCCGCCTATAGTGACTTGTCCCTCTGAGATAAATCGCATCTGCTGGGGCCAGGAAGCGACCGGCCAGGTCACCGCAACCGACCCGGATAACGGCCCGCTCACCCTGCAATATTCAGTCCTCAGTTTTGACGGACCGGGCGCAATGAGCATCGACCCGAACTCAGGTGTTTACACCTGGCAGACTGATGAAACAGATCCATTTATCTCGCCCGATTCGGGCTGGACGTTATGCGTAGTGGTGACTGATAATGCCAATCTATGCGATCCGTGCAGCCCCGAAAACGCCGACACCTGTTGCCTCCCAATCCTCGTTGTACCCACATATCGTGTCTGCATCGAGAATAGAGGCGACGGCGAAGACGTAGTCATTATTGGACAGAATGTCGATGTTTGCATATTACTCGACGATACTTACGAGAATTACGAAATGGGCGGATGGGACTTCCTGTTCGAATATGACGCTTCCGTAATGAGCATTCTTGGAGCCTCTCCGGGTGGATTCTACACCGGAAATAACTGGGAGTACTTTACTTTCCGTTTTGGCCCGGATGGCAATTGCGGCACCGGCTGTCCGTCTGGCAAGTTCCGTGTAATAGCCATCGCTGAAACGAACGACAAGTTCAACCATCCGAGCGGCTATACAAACCGTAGTGGCGACCCAGCTTCCAGCGTGCTGCTCTGCCTGCACTTCCTGCTTACTCAAGACAGGAATGTCAGCTGTCAGCATGCTGCGATTCGTTGGTGCTGGTATGACTGCGGCGACAACACCATCTCCTCGGTTTCCGGAGATTCTCTCTTTATCTCCCGTTATATCTACCAGCCGGTAGAGAATAACTACCCCTGGAACGATGGCGGCGCTGCGTCAGTCCACAACAACAACGGCGCATTCCCGAACTTCACAGGCGCTCCTGATTTGTGTCTGACAGACACGTCTGAGACTGTGAACAAGAGAGTGCCGTTGCGTAAGATCGATTTCAAGAACGGCGGCATAAAGATCACCTGTGACAAAGACATAGATGATCGCGGCGACTTGAACTTGAACGGTCTCGCAGCTGAAGTCGCTGACGTAGTAGTCTACACTTCCTACTTTATTGAGGGACTCTCTGCGTTCCGTTTAGGTGTTGATGCCCAGACGGCCGCATCGGATGTCAATGCTGACGGCATTCCTCTGACAGTGGCTGACCTGGTTCTCCTGATCCGGATCGTAGTTGGAGATGCGCAACTTATACCGTCGAAGTTGGTTCACTACGCTAACACGGTTACCATCCAGACCCAGGGTTCGACTATCTCGTTCTTATCTTCGGATAATATTGAGATGGGCGCCGCCTTGTTCGTCTTTGAGGGAACCGCTGAGGTTGAGCTCCTGCAGAGCGATCTGCGGCTAGAGACCGGTGTGCGCGAAGGCAATACATACGCCCTCGTTCTGCCGAAGCTCGAGAATATCGAAAACGCCACCGGCGTTCTCTCGATACAGACGGGCGCAATTCTCTCCTCAGCCAGTGAATTGATTTCTGTGGAAGCAGCCGACTTCAACGGCGCGGCCCTGAATGTTGCTACGAAGGTAATACCGACCAACTTCGCGTTGAGTCAGAACTACCCGAACCCATTCAATCCGTCCACCAAGATTGGCATTGATCTGCCGGTCGCTTCTGATTACGTTATCACGATCTACAACGTGAACGGTCAGAAGGTTGACGTGATATCTGGTTCCGCTATCGAGGGAACTCATATCGTTGAGTGGAGTCCGAATGGTCTGGCTTCCGGTATTTACTTCTACAAACTAGAGGCCGGTAGCTATACAGCAACTAAGAAGATGGCGTTCCTGAAGTA
>JACZUZ010000197.1 GCA_022572905.1 Candidatus Zixiibacteriota bacterium
TCAACAACAACCCGGTCATTAATGGACTCTTCATTGATCACAGTGAGCGTTTCCTATCAATCGGGGTCGGCGCTTCTAAGAACGAGTGCTCTTCCTCAAAAGCCAATGGAACCGCAAAAAGAGTTTTGTCGCTATCTCGTGACTATGTTATGAGCGGCGTGACCGATGATGGAATTGGCGCGATTGACACTGTTGCGTTCTATCTTGAAAACGCCTACACAATCGGGATTTGCTCACTCCTGACAGGACAGAGCTATGGACGTAACTCGAATATTGTTGATTTGGGGTCCTCAGTGGATTCTGGTCAGATAATTCCGTTCAATGTCGAGATTAAAGATCGCTATGGTAATCCACTCGGATCGCACTCGATGACCGCGACTGTTTCGGCGGGCACGATACTGACAGGCACACAGACCACAAACCTGTATGGTGAAGCCTACGGATTCCAATTCCTCGCTGATATGGGATCAGGGGTGTCCAAGGTGACTATCAGCGTCATAGACAATGATCCTCGCGGGAATGGCATGGTCATTACCACGACGATCTCAATTAACTACTAACAGATAAATTCTGATAAATAACTCTCGAAATCGAGAGCGTTTTGAGGAAGCCGGTCAATCGACCGGTTTCCTTTTTTTGTGCTCGTAAAAAAAGTCGCAATGTTGAGACTTAACCTCTCAGATATCCATTAGGATAACGATTCACAAATTCAGTTTAGCATTTGCATCTGGAATTCCTATATTAGCGACGTTATGAACGCGCAAACTACATCCTGGAGCGCCGAGAAAACTATTTCGCAAACTATATTGCGAACCGCCGCCAAATTCCCCGACAGGCCTGCCCTTTATGAATTCGGAGGTAAAGGGAAATGTTGGAGTTTCGCCGAGGTTTCCGCCAAAGTGAGAGCGATCAGCGCCGGATTGAAATCTTTGGATATCGGTCCCGGAGACAGGGTCGGAATTCTCTCGGTAAATCGCCCGGAATGGGCCGTGTCCTATCTGGCGGCGCTTCATTCCGGAGCGACGGCGCTTCCACTCGACGCTCTACTAAAGCCGGACGAACTAAAAAATCTTATCAAAGCTGGCGCGCCCAGGGCGCTAATTCTCTCAGGCGAGTTCTATAAGTCGATAGGAGAAAGTCTGTCTGTTATAGTTCCTGGTATAACTTTAATTACAATGGACGAAACCGTGAGCGCCGCAATATCGCTGGAGTCGTATTACGATATGGAGCCGCATGAAGGGACGCCCGTCGCGGGAAGCCACACCGCCGTTTTGATCTTCACATCCGGAACCACAGGCGCTCCCAGAGCTGTCGAACTTACTCACCGCAATATCCTGTCTAATCTCGAAGGAATTCTTGCCGCTCTCAAGTTCACAGAGCGCGACAAATTTCTCTCGGTCTTGCCGCTTCATCATACTTTCGAATGCACTGGCGGATTTCTGACACCTCTGGCGGCAGGAGCATCGGTTGTGTATGCGCGTTCGCTAGCGGCTCCAAGTTTGGTTGAGGATTTGCGGACAAACGGAATTACAGTTCTAGTAGCCGTTCCTCTCTTGTTCGAGAAAATGGCGCGTGGTATTCAAAGGCGCCTAAACTCGCTCGACCAACCCAAACGCGCGATCATTAAGACCTTCAATTTGATCTCATCAGCTTCACGTAAGGTTGGCTTAAATACCGGAACGAGTTTGTTTCGTGGCTTAAGAGAAAAAGCAGGGCTGGGGAGTTTGCGGATGATGGTTTCCGGCGGGGCGCCGCTTGACCCCGCCATCGCCGAATTTTTTGAAATCCTGGGATTCAATTTTCTAGAGGGCTATGGAATGACAGAATGCTCCCCGGTTATAAGCTTTAATCGCCCCGGTCGTGCGGTTGTCGGTTCGGTGGGAGAAATAATAGATGGAGTGGATGTCAGAATAGACAATCCCAACCCAGATGGAGCTGGCGAAATTATGGTCAAAGGCGAGTGTGTCACTCCCGGATACTGGAATAACAAAGAAGCGACGTCGGCGCTGTTCAGGGACGGCTGGCTGGCGACGGGTGATTTGGGAATGATGAGAAAGGGAATGCTATATATATGCGGCCGAGCGAAAAATCTAATTATCTCGGCAGGTGGCAAGAATATCTATCCCGAGGAAATAGAAGCTAAACTACTGGAATCAGAAATTGTCGCTGAAGCTCTGGTATTAGGAAGAGATCGCAAGTCAGGCCCCGGAGAGGAAGTACACGCGTTAATCTTTCCAAACTTTGAAGAGATAGGAATTGAGGCTACTGGGGATGACGCTATTGGAGATGACACTTCGGAAATGGCCCGCGTCAAAGAATTGATTAGTGAGGTTGTTAAAGATGTCAATGCGGCTCTGGGGGACTATAAGAGAATCGTTGGCTGGGAATTGGTCAGTGAAGAATTTGAGAAAACATCAACGCGCAAAATCAAGCGCGCAAAATACAAATAAGTTTTCTTAACAAAAGAAAATGAATTTTGAATCTATAATTGAGTCACTTCGCTATGCGGATAATAAATTGGTCATGATTGATCAGACCAAACTTCCCGCAAAACTTGAATATGTGTCCACCGATGACTATAGGGTAGTTGTCGACTCGATCAAGCGTCTCGTAATTCGCGGCGCCCCTGGGATAGGTATAGCTGGCGCTTATGCGGTGGCTCTGGTGGTAATTGAATCATTAACGCTCACCTCCGAAAAGAGACAGGAGTTCATTTCTCACGCGTTAAGAGAAATCTCAAGCGCCAGACCAACGGCTGTGAATTTATCGTGGGCGGTCGAAAGGCTCCGGGCGGTGATAGAAAGCCACCCAGGAGAAATTACACTTGAGTTAGCGGAAAAACTAAAGACCGAAGCCGACTCGATTTTGAGAGAGGACAAAGATATGTGCCGGAGGATCGGTGAGTTTGGAGCCGATCTTGCTCCCGCGAATCCTGCGATTTTAACTCACTGCAATACCGGCGCGTTGGCAACAGGTGGGATCGGCACTGCCTTGGGCGTGATTTATACCTTGCAAGTTCGCGGGAAATCACCCAAAGTATACGCCGGTGAGACCCGCCCACTTCTGCAGGGATCGCGATTGACCGTCTGGGAACTTGCCAGGGCTGGGGTTGATGTGACTTTGCTGGTGGATGGAGCGGCGGGAGCTCTCATCTCGTCCGGCATGGTCAATATGGTAATTGTTGGGGCCGATAGAATCGCCCGCAATGGCGATACCGCCAACAAGATTGGAACCTACCCATTGGCTGTTGTATGCAAAGAGCATGATATCTCGTTCTATGTGGCCGCGCCGTCGACAACATTTGATGATTCGATTGAATCCGGGGAAGAGATGCCAATCGAAGAACGAAGCGCTGAGGAAGTTGTTCAGGTAATGGGGGCGAGTCTGGCGCCTCCCGAAACGAAAGTTTTTTCCCCGGCTTTTGATATTACTCCGGGGGAGTTAATAACTGCGTTCATAACCGATCAAGGCGTACATAAGCGTCCCTAGAGTAAGCGTCGACAAGAAATGGCACGAAGATTATCCCCAAAATCGCCATCGGCTGGAAAGTCGAGCAAACGGAATGGGAAAACATTCCGCCGTTTCTCTTTGAAACAGCGATTCGCGCAGCTACTCAACTTTGATCTCTTCGGCGCCGATCCAGTGATGGATGGGCGCATTCATTCAATTTCGAGAGATCGGCAGGGAGAGGGCGTTGATATGAACGCCGCTCCTGAAAATCTGCCGGAAGTCGGCGAGCTTTACCGGCTATTTGATTTGTTTAATCTACTTCATTTCGATGGTAAGCTTCCCAATGTGCGACTTTCATATTCCACGCGTATGCTCTCGGCCGGATCATGCTCCCCACTGACGCCCGAGATTAAACTCGGCGTTAGGTATCATCAAATTTTCCACGAAGAACTAACAGACACGCTCAAACATGAAATGATCCACCTTGTGCATTATTATCATGACGCCGCGTTTCAAGCGAAAGCTGAGGAGATGGGTGTCTCGATGCACGCGCAAAGCCATCCCGATCTTCGCCGACCGTCTCGCTATGTTTATGAGTGTCCCGAGTGTCGCAAAACCTATCCGCGACAGAAGAGATTTCGAATGGTTTCTTGCGGAGATTGCTCTGACGGATCTTTTGAAAAGCGCTTCAAGTTACGTCTGGTGGGTCAAGCCAAAGCCTGCTAGCGCCGCAAGAAAACAAGAAAGTGACTCAATTATTTCCTGGATGCGCTAAGTATATAATTGCGAAGAATTAGACAATGCAATTTGATAGAATGCTGGAGGGTCTAAGCTCACGGGTTCTTGAATCCGCTCAATTCCCCGATTGACAGATTCCTACTTGACAGAGTCTAAATCACTGCTATATTTGGCGTTCCCTAGCCGACGACTCGGCAGGGACAATTGCGCTTAAAACGTTGAGTCGGTTGATGCGCAATAAATAACCCGACCCGTAATCGCTTGCGTGACAATAGGTTAGCTGGCGAGCGGATTGATTCTCAAAAAGCCAAAAAAAACATGAACGAAAATCGGATAAAGACATTTCTCCCGACAGTTGATCCAGACTCGGCCAAATGGTGGGTAATTGATTTAGCGGGAGCCAATCTTGGCAGAACTGCGGTCAAAATTGCCGACATTCTCCGCGGGAAGAACAAGCCCATTTTCACACCCCACATAGATACTGGCGATCATGTCGTAGCTATTAACGCGGTTGACGTGGTTGTAACCGGTCGCAAGGGCGAGTCTCTAATTTACTATCGCTACTCAGGCTATCCGGGAGGGCTTAAGAAAACATCTCTTGAGGAGATGAGAGCCAAACATCCGGAACGAATTTTTGAGAATACAGTGAAGGGTATGCTCCCCAAGAATAAACTCGGAAAGAAGATAATCAAGAAACTACATATCTACGCCGGAGCGGAGCATCCGCACGCGGCTCAAAAACCAGAGGAACTAAAGCTCTCATGAGTGAGAAGACTCAGAATGG
>JACZUZ010000198.1 GCA_022572905.1 Candidatus Zixiibacteriota bacterium
CGCTAAAAAATAAAATCTGTACTTACACGACATACTCTCGACAAGTCGGCGGTTGTAGTTCTGTAGTAGTTTCTCATGCCTCAGAACTCCGATCAACTTTGTTGAATCTGTCGCATCGACAACCGGCAACAATTGCAAGCCCTGCCCTCCCATTAGCGTTAACGCGCGTTCAAGTGAGTCCTCGGGAGTAACAGTGATTGGGGTTGTGGCGATGTCCTGTGCGATTATCAAATCATAAGCCGCCGACTCGGTTAGCACGCGCCGCAAATCTCCGAATGACAGAGCTCCGGTCAGACGGCCATCGCGATCTATTACCATAAAATACGACTCATCGCTTTCCGATAGCGTTCGCAAAAGTTCGGGAACTGTGGCTGTCGCGGGCGCAGTTGTATACGAGGTGTCCATCACTTCAGAAACTTTCACATTGCGCAGAATATCAATATCTTTTCCACCTCTCAGGTTGATTCCGCGTTTGGCGAGTTTGATAGTATAGATAGAATGCATTTCAAGCTTTTGAGCCAAAAGGGTTGCAAACACAACGGCAACCATCAGCGGTAGGATGATTCTGTAGTCACTTGTCATTTCGAAAATAATCAGGATCGCGGTTATGGGAGCGTGGGTCGTCCCGGCAACAGTGCAGGCCATCCCGACTAGCGCATACGCTCCGGGCGAAGCTGTTACTCCGGGGAAGAGATAGTTGGCCAGAAATCCGAAAGCGCCGCCACCCATCGCGCCAATAAACAGCGCCGGAGCGAAAATTCCACCCGATGATCCCGAGCCAAGAGTAAGCGAAGTGGCTATGATTTTCAGGAAAACCAGCGCCGCTAGGAGATTCCAGACCATGCGTCCCTCCAGGGCGTTAGTAATGGTCGAGTATCCATCGGCGAATACCTGAGGATAGAATATCCCAATCACTCCGAGCATGAGCCCCCCCAGGGCCGGTTTGAGATACGGACTTAGCTTGAACCTGTCCCATACATCTTCTGACCAATTCAAGGTATGTGTGAAAGAAACTGAGACTGCTCCCAGAGCCAGCCCCATCGTCGCGTAAATCGGTATTTCCCAGGGAGAGACCATGCTATATCCCGTAATCTCGAAAGCCGGACTGTCTCCCAGGATTGATCTGGAAACCACCGAGGCTACGACAGAGCTAATCAGCACAGGTGAGAATGTCTTGACAGCGAAATCGCCCATGATTACTTCCAGAGCGAAAAAAGTCCCGCCAATTGGAGCATTAAAGACCGCCGAAATTCCGGCCGCCGCGCCACAACCCACCAACACTTTTCTTCTCTCGGAGGACATTTTGAAGAGCTGGCCCACTGCGGAGCCTATGGCCGAACCTATCTGCACGATTGGCCCTTCCCGCCCGGCTGATCCCCCGGAGCCGATACAAATTGCGGATGCGAGAGTCTTTACAATTGCGACACGGGGACGAATGATGGATCCTCGGCGCGCCACAGCGTTCATTACCTCGGGTACACCATGCCCTTTGGCTTCACGGGCGAATTTTATTATCAAAGGAGCTACTAAAAGCCCACCGATGGCGGGAATAATCGGTACCCAATAATGACGCTGAGAAACCATTCCCTGAACGGACAATTCCGACAGATCTACAAAAAGGCCGGTGAAGTAGGTGATCAGAGCGATAAATCCGATTCCTCCTGCGGCAGTAGTGGCTCCGACGACTACTGCGAAAATAATAAGTATCTGCGTTTGCGAGAAAGATATCTTTCCCTTCAGCAGTTGCCTAATTTTTTGTCCGAATCCATTCACGAGCGCCAAAGTATGGCTGTTTATTCAAAAGACCAAACCTGAGAAAGAAAGCGGCCCGGTTTTCACAGCGTTCTCACCCTGCTTTCACTCTGCGCAACGCCGTATTCTTGACTTGCGAGTCTTCCCGCCTACATTGTCCGCTATGATTGTCATACTCCTAATCCATTTCGGGACCGAGAAACTACTTCAAGTTGCTAGAATCCAACGCTATAATGTCTGCTAATCCAGAAATTGTAGTAATCGGTGGCGGCGTTATTGGGCTGGCCTGCGCCTTTTACATAGCGCGTGATGTGTACGACGGCCACGCGGCTGGAAAAGTGATTGTCCTGGAGCGAGAAATAGTCACCGGCGCCGGAGCAACCGGAAAGAATGCGGGCGGTATAAGGGCGCAGTTCTCATCGGGAGTAAATATTGAATTCTCTCAGCGTTCGATTGAGATTTTCGAGAATTTCCGGGAAGAAACCGGCCAGAGTCTTTTTTTCAATCAATGCGGATATCTGTTTCTCCTCTCAACGCAGGAACAGGTTGATCGGTTCGATCGTGACGCAGAATTGCAGCGCTCCATGGGAGTGGAAGTTGATTTTCTTTCGCCGCAAGAAATCCGCAAACTGGCGCCAGCGCTTAGAACCGACGACATCATTCGCGCGAATTTTTCAAGACGCGATGGAGTCGTAGATCCCGGAGATTTGACTCTGGGATACTACAACGCAGCTATAAAACTTGGTGTGAAAATTGTCACTGATCACAATGTGACAGGATTTGAAATGGTTGGTGATGTTATCAAAGGAGTCAAAACTGACAAGGCCGAATTTCCCTGCGAAACAATAGTGAATGCCGCCGGACCGCAGTCGAAACAAATAGCCAAAATGGCCGGTTATGACCTCAAAGTGGAGCCGGTGCGGCGGCAGATTGTCACAACTGGCCCTCTTGATTTTGTTAATCGCGAATTTCCGATGGTAGTTGATGTTAACACAGGGCTTTATTGCCACCGCGAAACGCCCGGATTGCTGTTGGGCTGGGCCGATCCTGCTACCCAGCCGGGAAACGACGAATCGCCCGATTCTGATTACACCGATGAAATACTGATGAAAGGAATGGAGAGAATTCCACTCCTGGAAGACGCAGAGGTCGGTCGAAGTTGGGCGGGTCTTTATGACACAACACCGGATCACAATGCAATAATAGGAAACGCGCCTGGTCTGAACGGAATGATTCTCGTTAATGGTTTTTCCGGACACGGACTGATGCACGCGCCGGCGGCCGGTATGGTTGTCGCCGATTTGGTAATGAAACGCGAAACTCGATTAGACTTATCCGGACTTTCGCCCGAACGATTTAACAAAGGAGCTCTTGTTCATGAAACTAATGTCATCTAGGCGCAAAGAAACTCACCATACGAGATCACGCTGGAAATTCATAAGAATTTTCCCTGTCGCTGCGATAGCGCTTCTTTCTCTGACTACTACCACACATGCGGAAAGAATAGACTCGTGCGTCACTCTCGCAGATAGTTTACTATCATGCTACACCTATCTCACCAACGATTCGGTAGAGCCAAGAGCGCTGGTGATAACACTGCCCATGTTGAGCAGGGACCGGACGAGCTATGACAAAATCGTCGACGAACTCTCTTCGCACTTCCCGGAGATTTCGTTCTTGAATTTCGATCTGCGAGGGCATGGGCAGTCCGTTTCTATTGGATCTACCAACCTCTCCTATAAAGACATGGAACGGTCGGAGTATCCCAAGATTCCGGATGATATTCGTGAATCTTTGAGGCTTATTCGCAAAGTTTGCCCGGAACTCAAGAAAACTCCTGTAATAATTATTGGAGCGTCAATCGGAGCGAATAGCGCAGGAATTCTGGCCAACATTGAAAAAAGTGTTGTAGCCGCTTGCCTGCTTTCCCCCGGCTTGAATTACCGAGAGATTATCCCCGGGCCACATTTGGCTGTTGTAGGTGAGAAACAGATTCTGATGATGGTGGGAACCCAGGACACATATTCTTTCAACTCAACCGATTCTCTCTTTGCCTTGAGTGAAGGAGTTAAAACCCAGCTCACATATAATACCGGAGCGCACGGAACCAACATCCCCAATAACTCGGATAGCGCTATGGTGGATTTGGTTGACTGGACACGCCAGACACTTGAGTCAATAAAATCGTCAGCGAGTTCAGGGAAGAAAAAGTGAAAGTAATCCCCGGCGATAAATGCTGATGGAAGCGGAAGATAAAGCCAGATATTTTCTAGAATTTATTCGGGGCTATCGCTGGAAGATGTTTCCGATTTTGGAGGAGTCTTTTTGGACTTAGAACTCTCTTCCCTTGAGCCTCCCAAATCAATCATAGTATCTTTGTCGGCGTAGGGAACCGATTTAGCTTCGGTCAAATTGAGCAGTCTTTGAGTGACATCTCTGATCTGCAGAGCGGACTTCTCCACTACTTCCAGCTTCCTCCGCAAATCGGGGTCAAGATCATCGCGTTTCATCAAAATCAATTGAACATTACCCAGAGCGGCTGTAAGCGGATTGTTAATCTCATGATTAACAGTCACCGCTGTCTCCGCGACCGCTTTCAGACGCTCCTTCTTAATTATCTCCGACATCTCCAGAGTTTGCTCTGAGCCGATTTTGATATCCGGATTGGCGAAAACAGCCAGAGAAAGCGCAGCCGCGAGCGCCTCCAAAAACAAATCCTCGCGGACAATCCTTATATCCGCTCCGCCAACGCCCAGAGCCGCTCCGAAAACATTGGCGCCGCGCCTGAGTGGTAATGTGAATGCGGAAACCGGATTCTCTCCCCCAAAGGTAACATAGGCCTCTCGCAAATTTTTCCTCTTGCGCAAGACAGAGAAAATATCTTCCTCCAGTTCGTCGAGAAGAGCAGCGTACTTTTTGGCCTTTGCGTGAGTGGCGCTCAGAATCGACTCATGTGTTTCGCTCCAGAGCAGAATCCGCCCGGCGTTCAGATTCAAAAGATCAACAGATCCGCGAATAGCCTCCTCCGCGCATTTTTTCAGATCGGAGCCAGAGCTTCCGGCGAGCGCAATCTGGCGCAATACTTCAAAACGCTGAATATGACTATTTTCCGGCATGGAGACTTATTGGAAGTGTTTGTTGGGTTTGTTGGGTGAATTCATTTCCGAGTACGGAGGCCAGACTTATGAATTCACCGATTCATCTTGAGAGACTTTTTC
>JACZUZ010000199.1 GCA_022572905.1 Candidatus Zixiibacteriota bacterium
AAGGCGAGGCGTTTATCCCGCGTTACAAAACGCTGTTGCGCGAAACGGGCCAACACGACGCAGCGCCGCTCGCTGAGCGTTTTGACATCGACATTCGCAGCCAGGATTTTTGGCGGCAAAGCCTGGCGATTGTCGAAGATCAGGTCCGCCGTTATGAAGAATTGTCGGTCTAGTGCTGTGATGCGATTCTAGATTGGTAACGGTTACCAACAATCTTTGCGGGAAGAATTCTCACGCAAAGCCGCCAAGGCGCAAAGACGGTAAGGAAAGAAAAAGAAAGTACAGACGAAATGGATCACAAGTCTTTCACTCCGAAGGAGTTTCACAACAAAGCCCAGGGTTGCGAACGGAGTGAGCGCACCCTGGGTTGGAGAACCGAACAACACACCAACCCTGAAGGGGTTGCACAACCGTGAATCGGCCGGGAAATATCCCGCAAATGACGCCACAAATTTGTTTTTCAAATAGCCGCGTCCGTCTGTGCGTGGAATTTCGGCGGTTCCGGTCTTGCCCGCTATGGCGACTGTGTTTGAATTCACCTTCGTCGCCGTTCCGTGTGTTACAACACCTCGCAAGTATGAGCGCAAAATTTCGGAACTTTGCTTTTTCATCACCCTTCCGATTTTTTTGGGTTTTTTCGATTCGGACGCGATTCCTTTTGAGCTGATTGACCCTCGGGTCAGTCTGGGCTGATATAATTCACCGCCATTGGCTATCGCCGCCATCGCCATACACATTTGCAAAGGCGTCACCGAAACAGAATGCCCGATAGATAATGCGGCGATATTATAATCCGACCAAACCATGTCGGTATGCAACACTCCGGATTGTTCGCCGGGGAAATCCACCCGCGTACGCTGTCCGAAACCAAAGCGCTGGGATGATCGCACCAGCGACTCCGCTCCGAGTTCAATCGCTAGTTTCGCGGTTCCGATGTTGCTTGAAAACTCAATTATTTCACACAAAGTCAGATCGCCGTGCTTCTTATCGTCATGCAGATAGCGCGTCCCACATAACCAGCGCCCCTCTTCGCAATAGTAGCTTGTATCCGCCAGCGATGGTCTCTCATCCAAAATGGCGGCCGCCATGACGAATTTGTATATGGATCCAGGCTCAAAGCAGTCTGTAATCGCTTTCAATTTCGTCGGGCGCTCGGGAAATTTTTCATCGCAATCAAAGTGCGCCGCCGCCAGAATTTCACCGGTGTAAACATCAACAAACGCGGCGCATCCTCCCAGCGCGTTATGCTTGTTAACGGCTTTCACCAACTCCTCCTCAACTATTTCCTGAAATTCCCAGTCAATAGTGAGAATCAATGATGATCCCGGACTGGGTTGCAAAAGCGGCCGCTCTTCGACACGGTAGACCTTGCTTAGTCCGTCGCGCTGAATGTCGGCAACACCATCCACACCGCGAAGTAAGTCGTCATATCTGGATTCTATTCCGGAAATTCCGCGATTGTCTATGTCAGTGTAACCGAGAATCTGTTTGCCGACCAGACCAAAAGGAAAGTCGCGCCCTCTTTCTTCGCGCACGAAAACCCCTTTTGGCGACTCGCTTTTGATTCGAAGCGCCAGTTGATCGTCAATGCCCCTTTCGATCCAGCGGAATCTCTTGGGCTGTATCTTATGCGCCTTGCGCGAATAGCCATTGCGCCTCTTGTAAAGACGATCGAGATATTTTTCCGTGATCTCCGCTTCTTTTTGGGTCATGGGATATACACAGAGGCTATGGCGAATTACATCGACCGCAACTTCACGACCGGCGCGATCATAAATTGCCCCTCTGGGAGCGAGAATAGGCGCCTTGCCTGCGCTTTGCCTCAGCGCTATTTCGCGGTACTCAGCGCCGTGCGTAATCTGGATTGACCAGAGCCGCGCGAAAACGACCAGACTAAAAAGCGAAAATACGACCAACCAGAACCCCAACCGCCGTTTCTCACTGCGGAAATCTCTCTTACCTTCGTAACGCTGAATTTTTGATTTCATTAAATTTTTGTCTTTACTCTCATTCAAACTCTGGGAAACTGTCTTGTCGATTGAGTTGGCCTCTTCGAGGCGGAACCAATCACTCCATTAAATTGAGACTTGAATCAGTCATCGGAATCAAATAACTCCGCGGCGTTAGCTTCGTTTACTTCAATCGACGGTAAAGACGCCACCGAATGTTTAACAGAGTTCCAGAACTCATCCGCTGCGAACGACCCGGACGCTCCGACGCCAAAAGGAGAACTCTTAAATCGGGCGGTATAAAGACGATCCAACGGAGTCTCTTCCAATCCCATGCTTTTACCTATCTCAACAATGCGCCCCACTCGCGACAAATCCGCCAGTTCGGAATCGAGCTTTAAGAGTTGGTCGGCGTATTCGCGATTCGTCTGTTCCAGCGCACCGACTTCGGCGATTAGAGAAAGCGCACGCACCCTCTGCCAGACATACAGAAGCGACGCGACCACCACCAGCGAAATTACAAACGCCGTGGTCAGAGAGCGACTCGAAACTATGCGCCGTATCGGCCCCGCTTTAGTTGAAACATGTGAGCGTCGGTATGCGCCAAGTTCTCTGAGTTTTCCGCTCATTCGACGCTCCTTTTCGATTCCGAAGCGGAGCTAATCTTCCGGGCGATTCTCAAACGAGCGGACCGAGAGCGCGGGTTTTTCTTTACTTCTTCAGGACTCGGAGCAATTGGTTTGGCTGTAAGTACATCGACTCTCCTGATCGCTCCGCATTGGCAGACTGGTAGTCCCGGAGGGCAGACACATACACCGGTTTGAGATCGCATGAAGCGCTTCACGATCCGGTCTTCCAGCGAGTGATAGCTTATGACAGCGAGTTTTCCATCCGGAGCCAAAGCGTCAACAGCGGCGGGCAAAACGATTTCGAGCTGATCGAGCTCTCCGTTTACTTTAATTCGCAGAGCTTGAAATACTCTCGCCAGCGATTTAGTGAGATTGGCCGGTCCCAGCGCTTTGCTGATGATCTGGCGCAATTGAGTTGTTGTCGTAATTTTGTGTTCGGCGCGCGAATTTACTATTGCCCGGGCGATGCGATTGGCTCGTTTTTCTTCGCCATAATTCCTGATTAGGCGCGCGAGATCTTCGACTTCGAATTCGTTAACAATCTCAGCGGCGTTCAGCGTCTGCGTGATGTCCATGCGCATATCCAGAGGCCCGTCGGTCTGGAACGAGAATCCGCGATAGCCTTGATTTATTTGATGAGATGACACACCCAGATCGAGGAGAATTGCGTCAGCGGCTTGTATGTCCAGGCGTTTCATTATTTCTCTAAGTGATCCGAACTCGGCCTGTATTATGTCCCGAACCTGCGGAAACTTCCCGAGCCGCTCCCGCGCTGCGACAACCGCCTCGGGGTCGCGATCACAGCCAAATAAAAATGAGGACAGAGACGCCCGTTCGGCAAAGGCGGCCAGATGACCGCCGGAGCCGACAGTGAGGTCCAGAAATGTCCCCCCCTCGGGGATTTCAATTTTCTGAAGCAGTTCGAAAGTGAGAACCGGTTCATGTTGAAATTCAACCTTCCTGGCCTCGGTCACGGGACAACAACCTTTCGGCTACGTCTTCGTAGCTAACTCCCAATTGACTCATTTGCTTCCGGTAGTTTTCCGGATTCCAGATTTCTATCCAACGGTTGGCCCCAATAATCAGAACTTCCTTTTCGAGTCCGGCTTCCTCGAGCAGATTTGAGGGTATCAAGAATCGACCCTGACGATCAGGCTCGACAATGCAGGCCAGCGAATAGAAATGGCGACTGAAGTTTCTCAAGTCACGATTAGTGAAGCTCAATTCTTCGAGGCGATTCTGAAATGATGTCCATTCCTCGTCGGTGAAGATTGCCAGACAACCGTCGAGTCCCTTGGTCAGCGCGAGTTCCACTGACGCGCCGCTCTCAGTGCGGGGGCGAATTCGAGCCGGAAGTGCGATTCTGCCCTTGGGATCCAAGTTGACATTGTATTGCCCGAAAAAGCCTTTCATGCTCGGTTTGATTCCTCAGAGAAACGGCGTTCCGAACAGCAAAAGAAGGGTCCGAAGGCGCTGCTAGCGCTCAAGCGGTCAATTGCTTGTATATTGTCACCAAAATTCACCATTTTCCTCCTGTATTAGCGCAGATTCACCACAAATGTCAAGAGGAATTTTATAAAATGTATCCTTGCAACCTATTTTCTTTCAATGAGAAACGACGATCTCATTTTTGAAACTGCCTATTCGAGCATTGTTCAGCGGGATACAGAACAGGGTTGTTTGAAACTATTTTTCGTCTGATTGTGGGGAGAGAATCCCTCAATTAACCTCTTATTCCCCACCCTTCAGTGGACTCTACTATAAGGGATAACTTCAAGTAAACGTTCTAACACATTAGATTAATATGAGATACATCATGGTTATATCTAAAACTCCAGTCCCGACACCCCGGCAGAGGCATTGCGAATTCCATAAGTGGATTCAGGCTGAAACGGAACGAGACAATGTTTCCTCTACCGAAAAATTCTATACTGAAAATCTCTTTAAGGAAAATACTGTGGAGCGCTATACCTTCGCAATCCTCTTCTCTGATGCGGATAGCGCTGGTCGCGTGTTTGATTTTGGGTCTGAATGCGAACGTTTCAATTTGTAGAGAGCTGGCGCATTCAATCACACTGAGTCCGGCGGAAAGAACTATTGATTTCTCTCAAGCAAGCTTCGGCTATGAAGGCTACAATGATATCAAACTTGCCTCTGGAATTTCGCTAGCGCTTCATACGCTAACAATACCGATTGTAACCACCGGAGAGTTCGCAATAGTCTCGCTGACCCCGGGCGCAACCGAACTGATTGGAAGTATCTCACCCTCGGGATTGGGCGCGATCGATATCCCCACCGCAGACGACAACCGTTACGACGATATCCAACCTGCCGTTGGGCGATTTTTTGAAAATGGATTCCAAGCCCTCGAGATAAACGAA
>JACZUZ010000200.1 GCA_022572905.1 Candidatus Zixiibacteriota bacterium
ATTGTATCCTGCGTCGCGCGGATTAATAAACTTCTCCTGTCCCTCATACATGCCGAATTGCACATATGGATAGACGCCGGTCTGCTGACGACCCGTCATTGGATCAGTCAGGGCCGATTCGGAAACATCGGCCAGCTTGCCGGTCAATTCAAATGGCGGTGTGCCGCGAAAATATTTGCGCCAGTTATCGTGTTTTTGGTCGGTGCGCGTGAGCGTTATATGTTCGGGAAAAAAATCATCCAGCCAGTCGTTGAGGCGGTTGTGGAGACTTTTTTCGCATTCGATTTTTGTATATGGAACAGGCATTCGTTTTCCTCAAAATTTCCGGATTTGCGGTCTGAATTGGGATTTTGTTAATGTTTGGGGAGAGAGCATGATAGAGAATAATACACCCGCCCCTCACCCCCTGTCAAACCCCTTGCAGAGGCGGCATGCCCACCGTGTGATTCCACGAACCCGTAGCACGGGTCGTCTAGCGGGGTGGAAGCTCCGTTTTTTTTCTATCTAGGTAAACTTTGGCAAAAATAGTGTCAATGCGGCGGAATCTCGATTTTTTACCCCACACAGTGAACCTTTACCAAAAAAAAGGGGTCCTAGACTCTTTTGACAACAGCGGAGGATTTTGCGAGATTCTTTACGAGGACATTCCCTCAAAGATGAAAAGCCAATGAACAAAACATCCTCTGAAACACTACTTTTGTCCCGCGATGGCGCTGTCGTCACGCTGACACTCAATCGCCCCGCCAAACGCAATTCGCTTGACCAGGAGCTAATAGGCGCGCTGACAGGCGCTTTTGAGAGTTTGGGCGTCGATTCGGAAACGCGCGTGATTGTTCTACGGGGCGCGGGAAGTCACTTTTGCTCAGGGCTGTATCTCGACTATTTGCAGGAAATAAGCGGCTATGGAATGAATGAAAACATAACTGACTCGAATCGATTCGCCACCATGCTCAAAGCGATTCACCATTGCCAGAAACCGGTTATTGCCAAAGTTCAGGGTTATGCTCTGGCTGGTGGATGCGGCATAGCGACAGCGTGCGACATAATAATAGCCGATACAAGCGCGAAATTCGGCTATACCGAAACGCGCTTTGGTTTTGTTCCCGCTATTGTGGCGAGTTTTCTCATGCGCCGCGTGGGCGAATCTGTGGCGCGCGATTTACTATTGACCGCGCGAGTGATCGACGCAAACGAGGCTCTTGCGCTGGGCCTGGTTAATCATGTCGTAGCGCCGGATGAATTGGACAGAAAAGTCAACGAATTTGCAGATATGCTCAGCAAGAACTCCGCCAGCTCGCTTGAATTGACCAAAGACCTGATAGATATAATCAGCGCTATGCCGCTTGAGGGCGCGCTTGATTACGCCGTGCGTGTCAATGCGCTGGCGCGCCAGACCGATGATTTCAAATCGGGGTTGAAGGGAATTTTGAAGAAGTTAAAAAGCTGACGATATGGTTTCCTGAGAAAGTCTGGAGAGTGTGTCGCGGAATTTCATTTTATCTGACACACAGCGAGGAGGAGTAAAAAAATTCTCTATCGTATTCTGGCCGACACGTTGATGGTTCTCCACTTTGCGTGGATTGTGTTCGTGCTTTTGGGGTTTGCGCTAACTATCCGCGCTTTCTGGAAACCGGAATTTTTAGATCGCTGGATTTTTCGGACAATTCACCTGGCGGGGATTGTCTTTGTTGCGGCGCTGGAGATATTTGGTAAATATTGTCCGCTTACAATCTGGGAAAATGCTCTGAGGGCGCGTTACGATCCCGAGCTTGCGTATCCCGGATCATTTATAATTTACTTCATTGAGAAACTTGTCTACCCGGAAATTGATCCGTTGGCGCTTATTATTCCCACAGTAATTATTGCCGTATTTACACTAGCGATGTTTATCGCGCGCCCGCCTGCGAAATTCAAGCGTCTGCGTCTGTTTCGATCTGTGAATCGTATGTAGTTACTGGCCGACTTGTGACCCGCGGGTCTTTCGAGTATGTTTCGATGGCTGACTGAACGATAAGTTATGCAGTAAGGATTCCAATGCGCTACGATGATGTTCTCTCGATGATTGGCAATACGGCTTTGCTGGATTTGGCCAAAGTGTTTCCGGGTTTTGGCGGCAAAGTTTTTGGCAAGGCCGAGTATCTCAACCCCGGCGGGTCGCTTAAAGATCGCACGGCCTTGCGAATCATTCAGTCCGCCAACAATTCCGGCGAATTGAAACCCGGTATGCCGATTGTGGAGTCAACTTCGGGCAACATGGGCGCTGGGCTAGCTCTGGTGGCGCGTCAGTTGGGTTATCGCTTTATAGCCGTGATGAGCGAGGGCAATAGCTGGGAGCGTCGGCAGATAATGTCCGCCTTTGGCGCCGAGGTTGTGCTGACTCCGCAAAATCCGGGCGGCGAACCGGGGCGAGTCACTGGCGCTGATTGGGAGCTGGTCGAGGAGCGTACACGCGAGCTCGCCAAAAAACTCAGCGCTTATTATCCCAATCAGTTCGAAAATCCCGAGGGCATTCGCGCGCACTATTTCGGAACCGGCGCTGAGATTCATCAGCAGGCCGCCGGAAAAGTAACCTGCTTCGGGGCCACAATCGGCACCGGCGGGATATTCATGGGCGTCACGCGCTACTTAAAAGAAATGAATCCGAATGTAAAATCATTTGTGATCGAGCCGGTCGGTTGCGCGCCATTATCCGGGCAGAAAATGATCAGGCATGATCATATTATTCAAGGCACAAGCTATTCCAGAATTCCGCAGAAATGGGAGCCGTCACTGGCCGATGTTTTTGTTCAGGTCAGCGATGACGAAGTTCTCGATATGACCCGCCGACTGGCGCGCGACGCCGGATATCTGGTTGGGTTTTCGTCCGGCGCCAATGTGGCGGGAATTGCCAAGATGATTGAGCTGGGCGAAATTGACGAACGCGACACGGTTGTGACGATATTGTGCGACACAGGGATGAAATATCTCTCCTCGGGCTTGCTTGGTGTTGAAGGCAGTGTTGAAGAAAGCTTGCGCCAGGTGACGGAGGTTAAGTAGTTTTTTTTGGGCGGGGGATTTTAGAAAATATGATTTGGATTTGTAGGTCAAGGTCCCTGTGACCTTGACTATTGTTTGGTCCTATGAATCTAATAGTCAAGAGCGCAGGGCTCTTGACCTACGTAACTTGACGGACTCGATTGCTGCACTAACTTAGAAGGTAGCACAACTAATCGGAATAGGTCGGTTGTTGGGCAGGTTATAACCAAGAGAAAAAATGAAGATACTTGTTTTCGGATCAACAGGCGGCGTGGGTTACCAGCTCGTCAATCAGGCTCTTGAGCAGGGACACACTGTCACCGCATTCGCACGCGATGCCACGAAGATTAACATCAAACACAACAACCTACATGTCGCTGAGGGTGACGTTATGGATCCCGCGTCGGTGGAGAAAGCGGTCAAGGGCACGAAGCGGTGTTGTGTTCACTCGGTGCAGGCAGGAAAGGTACGGTTCGGTCGGAGGGAACACGAAATATCATCAGCGCGATGGAGAAGATGGGCGTCCGACGTTTTATTTGCCAATCGTCCCTTGGAGTCGGAGATAGTCGGAGCAATTTGAACGTCTTCTGGAAATACATCATGTTTGGACTTCTCCTACGCCCAGCGTACGCCGACCATATAAGTCAAGAGAGCTACGTCACGCAATGCCGCTTGGATTGGACGATCGTCCGTCCGGCGGCCTTCACCGATGGAGAGCGCACCGGCCAATACCGACACGGTTTTTCCGGCACGGATAAGACAACAAAACTCAAGATCTCTCGCGCCGATGTTGCCGACTTCATGTTAAAACAGTTGACAGACGAAATGTACCTCCATAAGACACCAGGATTATCTTACTAAATGAAATGTTGCAACGTACCATGAAGCTACCCGATAAGTTGCGCCAGTTAACTCCAATGGCGCGACCTGAGCTCAAGAGATTCGAGGAATGATGGGAATCTTTCAGATTGCATTGATCTTGGCTACATTTTTGTGTTCCATTGTAGCAGGTTTACTGTTTGCTTTTGCCTTAGTGGTGATGCCGGGCATAAGAAGTTTAAATGACCGTGAGTTCATCCGAGCTTTTCAGGTGATTGATCGCGTTATCCAGAATAATCAGCCGGTTTTTGTGTTGGTTTGGGTCGGTTCGGTTGTGACTTTATTGACATCGGTTGTGCTTGGCATCGGGCAGCTACATGGAGCTGATCGGCTGCTCATAATCTTCGCCGCACTCGCCTATCTTCTCGGCGTCCAATTGCCGACCTTCACTATTAACATACCGCTGAATAACAAACTACAAACTCTGGATGTCGACGCTATGAATGAAACAACGCAAAAAGCAGCTCGTAAAGACTTCGAACCGCGTTGGAACCTATGGAACTCAATCAGGACGGCCTTTGCGAGCCTCGCATCTGCCCTGTTAATAATTCTACTATTCAGACTTTGAAGAGCGCGGTAGTGGATAGCAGTGGTGGCTCCCCGGATAGGACTCGAACCCACAAGCCTTTAGTGAGGAACCCAATAATTTTGGCCCAAATTGGCCACCAATTTCTTTTTGGGCTCCTACGATCATCCTTTAAATCTAGTCAAGTGATTGTCTTACAGTACTTTAGCTGGTAGCCCCAACGGGATTCGAACCCGTGTTACCGCCTTGAGAGGGCGGCGTCCTAGGCCTCTAGACGACGGGGCCATGTGACAGACAGATGTCTGCATGGCTCGGGGGGAAGGACTCGAACCCTCAATGACGGGACCAGAACCCGGTGTGTTGCCAATTACACCACCCCCGAGGGCGGCCGGAAGGATACGTTGCAACGACCGATATTGCCAAGGAGGACCGGCCAATCATCAGTCATCGACTACTGAGCGTCGAGCCTGGCCTTGGCGGCGGCCAACCGTGCCAGGGTGCGTTCCCTGCCCAACGCCTC
>JACZUZ010000002.1 GCA_022572905.1 Candidatus Zixiibacteriota bacterium
CTCGGGATGAAATTGCGCTCCCAGGAACCAGGGGTGGTCTTCGATTTCGATTATCTCAACCAATGAGCCGTTGGGAGACAAGCCAACGAGCTTCATCCCAGCTTTTACCAAACGGTCTCGATATTCGTTGTTGAATTCGTATCTGTGCCGATGGCGCTCATTGATATTATGAGTTTTGTATGCCTTATACGCCAATGAATCTTCGGTTAGCTTCGCCGGATATGATCCCAGGCGCATTGTACCACCCAGGTCGGTTATTTTTTCCTGATCCGCCATCATATGAATGACCGGATTTTTTAGATCACGGTAGAATTCGAAACTATGGGCGTCAGGAATGCCGGCGACATTGCGAGCAAATTCGATTACCGCGCATTGCATCCCCAGACAGATTCCCAGGAAAGGAATTTTTCTTTCACGAGTGAATCTGATTGATTCGATCTTTCCCTCGATTCCCCGTTCTCCAAATCCGGCCGGGATCAGAAGACCGTCGATGTCTTTCAAGTATTCTTCAGCTCCGGACTTCTTGATATCCTCCGAGTTTACCCAGATCAAATCCACGTGCGCATCATTGGCGGCGCCCGCATGAGTGAACGCCTCTATAATTGATTTGTAGGCGTCTTTAAGGTCGACATACTTTCCGCAAATGGCAATTTTGACGCGATGAGAGTAGTTTTTTACTTTGGCGACGCGTTCTTCCCAATCGGCCATATCCAGTGTAGATTCCGGCAATCCCAGGAGTTCACAGACAAGTTCATCGAATCCCTGTTTATGGAATCGAAGCGGCACTTCATAAATCGATTCCACATCAACAGCCGACATGACCGCGCGCGGGGACACATTGCAAAAAAGCCCTATTTTCTTTCTGATCGCATCATCAATAGGCTCCGACGAGCGACAGGCGAGAATATCCGGCTGAATACCGATTGACAGCAACGCTTTGACTGAATGCTGGGTAGGCTTGGTTTTTAGCTCTCCGGCGGTGGCGATATATGGAACCAGCGTTAGATGGATAAAAAGAGTGTTTTGCGGTCCATCCTCAAGCGCGATTTGCCGGATCGCTTCAAGAAAGGGGAGCGATTCAATATCGCCCACCGTTCCGCCTATTTCGATTATGGCGATATCCAAATGCTCTTCCTGGCGTTCAAGTCGACGCACGCAGTTCTTAATTTCCTCGGTGATATGCGGAATTACCTGCACCGTCGCTCCCAGATAATCGCCGCGTCTCTCACGGGTAATCACAGAGTTATAGATTTGACCGGCCGTGACATTGTTTTCCCGAGTCATTGACTGATCCAGAAACCGCTCATAATGCCCCAGGTCCAGATCGGTTTCGCTTCCGTCATCAAGGACAAAGACTTCGCCATGCTGGTACGGATTCATTGTTCCGGGATCGACATTCAAATAGGGGTCAAACTTAAGCATGCTAACACTAAAACCCCGTTTCTTCAAGAGAAGTCCCAATGCGGAAGCGGCGATACCCTTGCCAAGAGAGGAAACAACACCTCCAGTTACAAAGATGTATTTTGTTTTGGCTTGTTCGCCCGGAACATTATTTGTGTCAGTATTTTGCACTGTTTCTCCTGAAGCCGCTCAATAATTTTAGTCAATAATATTCAATCAAACCGCCGACTTAATTATATTATCAAGCGCGGCCCTTATCTCTCTATAACACTTCACTCATAAATTCGCTACATCTTTTGGGGAATCAATTGAAATTGATTTACCGCGCACCAAAGTAAGCCCTATCCGCTCGTTATTCTCAAGGATTCTGAGCTGTTCAAGCGATTCAGCGTCCTCGTAAATTCCTCTATTCCATCCTCTATACCGCAAGAGCCCGGCCCTTCTGTAAAAATAAATTCCGATGTGCTTGAAACGATGTTTGACGCTTGAAAAATCAGGCCGGTTTCCACGTGTGAACCATTTGGCTTCCCAGCCGCCTTTTTCGGAAACAGCCACGAGTTTCACCGTATTGATATTCTTGAATTCTAATTCGCTCCTGATTGGAGTAAAGAGTGTGTGGAAATCAAATTTTCTCCGCACGCGCAAATCTCTCAAGCCTCTTTCCAGCCAAAGATGGCTGAACCGATAATTGTCTCCCTGTATGTTAATATAGTACGACGCCTTTATTTTGGCGGCCACAGCGGCCGCTCGTTCGGTCCCGTTGCGAAGATTTGCGGGGGTCATCATTGTTTCAGCGCCGAAATCTGCGGCTATGTCCGCTACCTTTTTTGAATCAGTGGCAATTATTATCTTTGCCGAAAAGCGTAATTTGACAGCCTCCCGCCAGACGTGGTAAATCAACGGTTTTCCTGAAATGAGTGTGAGGGCTTTCCCTGGGAATCTTTTGGAGCCAAGTCGAACTGGTATCACCACTACGACCGCCGACATTTCAGGCGGCCTTTCCTGTGGCTGAGAGTTTCGGGAAAGTGGGGCGATCCAGCGAAGACATTGTCTATCCTATGACTTTCGGAGCCAGGAAATAATCCCGATCACTTTTAGGAGCGTTTCGCAAGGCCTCGCTTTTTGGAAGTGAGTCAGTGGGGATATCGTCTCGAAAGACATTCTCCGCGCCGATGAACTGAGACCTGGGAATCACGTTTTCGGTGTCCACCTTGCTCAAAGTCTCAATATAATGGACTATCTGGTCCAATTCTCCCGAGAGCTTGTCAATCTCAGTATCGCTAAGTTTCAGCCGGGCAAGTCGCGCCACATGCTGAACATCATCCCTCGAAATAGACATGTATCTGAATATGGGCCTACCCGATTCAAAGGTCAAGCGTAGTGTAAGTCTTTCTGCGACAATAAAATCGCTTGAGAGATGATGATTCAGGCTCGCTTTTGGATTTGTGGTCCAGTTTGAACTCTCTAATCAGATTCTCATCATCACGAATACACGCTAAAGGAAAAACTCTCAATTCCGATACAACTAAAGCGCGTCCCAGACTGAAACAGAAAGCGCAATGGAATTCAACATATTCAAGTGTTTGAAACATGAATAAACATATTTCGACTGCGAACAAGCCCAATCCGAAACATGCGCCTATGGTCGGCGCGAAAACGGGCCTGGCTGAAAAATCGTTGCCCGAGAATTCGATTTCTGTTGATCAGGCTTTGTCGTTGAAGTTGAAATCATTCGAATGGACTCGCGTTGGTGGAGAAGATAATCCATACAATCATTTTCTCCTTCCAATTTTGATGGATCTGTTTCAGACCAAAAAGGTTTCGGAGTTCAATTTGAAGTCGCTGGCGTCGATGTTTCCCATACCCTGTCAGCCGCTTCTGGTTCTGGATCAAGATGTTGTTTCCCCAAGTGACGGAGCGTCGCTTCCGCTTAACGAAATCCGCGAGCTTGTTAACTCAAATAATGTTGATCAATGTGTGAGCAAGATAAGAGTTCCCAATGACTCCAATAACTCATCAGACACAATTATTGATACGATGGAATTCTTCGGAGGAGCGACTCTCGGTAGCTCTAATTTGATTGTCGGGGCTCTTTACGACGCTACAACAGATCGAAATTGCGAAATGACAACTCATCTGCGTTGGCTTTCCAAACAGATTACCACTGACCTACTCTTACTAAATAATCTCTTTTCGCAGGGCGATGTCACCGAATCGACTGCTTTGGTGGAAAACGCAACCGGAACAATACTCTGGCGACCGAATGAAGGCTTTCCGAATTTCCCAGCGCTCAATGAATTACTCGAAAATGCGCAAAGAGTTATGGGGGTTGAAAATCAAAGAGGCTCTACCAAAGTATGGCGTTCAGCCTCTACGCGACAGATAACTCTGGTGACGATGTATGAGAAAGATAACGAGTCCAAAGAGGATAACAATTATCACGCCATCAAACTGCGAGACAATCACAAAGGCGCTATAAGAAGCATATCCAGAATAGTGGCGTCAACCAGTCTCGCTCGTGATTTCGCAGGGCAAGAAACAGATAATGTGTCAGCGGCGAAGAGAACTGGAGCGCGATCGTTTACGGAGCGAAGCCTGATATCTCTATCGCAGTCCTCCGGATTGAAATATCAAGACGACAATCTGGGAAAAACGAACAGGCTCGTTCGACACTTGAGGAAAAAGAATTCAGCGCTTGATGAAAATGCCGAGAGAGAAATTCTGAAAAGAAAAGTGGTGGAATTCACCGAAGCCGCTCGTAAAGGGAGCAAGGTTAGGTTGAATCTAAGAAAGACCGAATTCGGAAATTCTATTTCACTTGAAACAGACAGCGCCAGAGTTAGCGATAAAAAGGATAACGAGAAATAGCGAACTCGGTGGCCACGTATCAGCTTCAGGCGAATCTATATCATCTTGATAACAAGTAATTCTGTCAAAATATGAAAAGAGAAAATTTTATGAATACTATTTCGACGATGATTGTGGTTAAAGATAACCAGATAGCGGACATCATTAGTAAGGCCGCAGGGGAGCTGAATCACTCGCTACGCCGCGCAAATTCTGAAGCGGATGTTTCGAGAGAAATGACCTACGGACGACATGAGCTGGTATTTATCTCTAGTGACATAACCGATGATCTCTCTTCACTCATTAGTTCAATCAAGAGATCAGCCTTTCAACCAGCCGTTATTTTGATTTCCGATGATGACTCATCTGTTCAGACTGTCGAGGGCTTGCGCTCCGGCGCTGATGATTTGCTGATCGCGCCTGCAACTGTCGACCGTGTGAGAATCTTGATTGAACGTGCTCTGGAGAATCGACGAATGCGTCAGGATTTGATCAACTTGCGTTCAAGAATGGCCTGGCAATACGGACTGGACAATATAGTCGGAAACTCTCTAGCGATGCGTACTCTAAAGGAGTCATTGACTCATCTGGCGAAAACTGAGTTAACTGTTTTGATCACCGGAGAGTCCGGAGCGGGGAAGGGCTTAATCGCGAATGTTATCCATCAACGTTCAAATCGTCGTAGGATGCCGATGATAACAGTCAACTGTTCAGCCATCCCGTCCCGGATGCTAGGCTCCGAGATATTTGGCTCTCAAAACTCCTCCGCAGAGGGATATACAAACGCGATTCCAGGTAAGTTAGAGGAAGCCAATGGCGGCACGCTTCTTCTAAACAATATTTCCAAGCTTCCAATGGATGTGCAGTCGCGACTTCTGACAGTAATAGGTGAAATCAAAAATGTATCCGACGGCAATCGCGCGAAGCTGGATGTTCGAATTCTGACGACTTCTAATCAGAATTTGAGCTCCAGTGGGTTTAACCAGGAGTTACTTACCGCTCTTTCTGGTTTCAGAGTTGCGATTCCCGCGTTGCGAGACCGAGCCGAAGACATTCCGTTGTTAGTAGAAAGACTCTTGAGAGAAAATGAATACGACAGCGGCAAAAGTGAAACCACATCAAATCTGTGGACAAGCGCCAAGGCGATGGAAAAACTCATTACATATTCATGGCCGGAAAATGTGCGTGAGCTCAAGAGTGTTATCAAGCGCGCATCCGATCTTGTTCGCGGAGACGAAATTCAGGCAGAGGAAATTATCTTTACGTCAAAATTCGCCTCTTCTGGAACCATCGGAATAGGTCGTAATATTGAGAGCGCAGATTTTGGAAGTGGATCGCTTGAAACAACGTATAGAAATCGAATACTAAAATCCCTTGAAGAAAACGACTGGAACTTCACTCAAACAGCCAATGAATTAGGAATTGGCAGAACAACACTCTGGCGAAAGGTCAAAAAATTTAATCTTAGACGCGAAGTTATATCCATGTAGAATTCTTGCTATGACCAATAAATGCCAGAAGAATACAAGAACGCAATGTCGTAATTTTATGAACTGATATTGCTGAAGCCAGGTATACTATCAAGTCGATGTCGAATAAACTATGCCACTAAGCTCACTATCTCCGGAAAAAACGGCGCTGAAAATTTCTACATCGACGCTTGAGAGTGAGCTTATAAGCCTTAACGCTAGTTCGTTAGATCTTCCAGAGCTATTCAAAAAATTTCTAGATAAAATTCGCAAAACATTCTCTCTGCGACGGGCCGTCCTCTTTACGTCACACACTCAGCCATTACGAATCGTTTCACTAGCTATGTGGAACAGAGGCGAGCTTTCCACCGGAGTGGCGATAACTATTCCGAATGAAGACTCTCTTCTTGCAGAGCTGATTGACACTAACTGCGTTAAAATTATTTCGCCTGTTGTGGAAAGTCCCGGAAATTTCATTGAGTCACGGCTTCTCCTTGATCATCCGGGAGGAGCGCTCGCTATTTATCCGATGGTCGATGATTCAAATCCGACCGGAATTATTTGCCTGGTGTCGGATGAAGAAACCGCCTTTTTCGGTGAAAACTTATTTCTAAAAAATATGATTAAGATTTTCTCCGAACTAACCAGAGATCATCTTCCTCGCTATGATAATCTGCGCAAATACTAAAGCCTGGCGCCCCCCATCTATTACAGGTAATACTGCAGTAATAGTCATAGAAAAATAATCATACAGAAAAACTGGAATTTCACGCTCTTTATCGCCGACGCTGGCGCATCGTTCAATCTGTTTTGCTCCTGCTTTTTTCCATTTTGATTTTGTCGCGCGCACGGTTATGCCCGCTCAGATTTTCACTGAAAACATGCTGGCCGGAGCCGGCGGCGACAAAATACAAATAATCCGTTTGTGCGGGCCTGGCCGCGGCCGCAAGTGACGCCAGACCCGGAGAGTTGATCGGACCCGGAGGCAGACCTTTGAACTTGTATGTGTTGTAGCGGCTGTCCACTTCAAGATCTTTGTAAAAAAGTCTACGGCGAATTCCGTTTAAAGCGAATCTCACAGTGGGATCCGCCTGCATAAGCATATTTCGTTTGAGCCGATTGTGATAAACCGATGAAATAATCTCACGTTCGTCGCCATCCCGAGCCTCAGCCTCTATAATTGACGCCATCGTAACCAGCTCTCTCAAATTCAGAGTGAGGGTTTTTTCTTCTCGTAAAGTCTCAACTTGACTCAATGCCATTTTGACTAAATGATCTATTACAAATTCGGCGTCACTTTCGACCGGGAAGCGATAAGTTTCTGGAAAAAGATATCCCTCCAGGTCGGGTAGCTTGTATTTATTTGTGACGCCTGTCGTGTCATAACAAAGCGCTGCGAATTCACTGGAATCTATTTGCATTTCCTTAAAGAAAATCGACGCAGTCTGGGCAATAGACAGACCTTCGGGAATCGTAACCAGAATTGTAGCTACTTTTCCGGAAGCGAGATCATCAAGGATAGAGCGCAGAGAGATATCGCCCGAAAAATCATAACGACCCACCGCCAGGCGCCGATCAATTCCGCGTAGCGAAGCGATTAATTTAAATAAGAAACTATTGGAGAGGAGATTTGCGTTATCAAATTGAGATATCACTTCGCCGAATGTGTCGTTCGGACGGACATGAACTGTCACTATTTTTTCATCGAGTATTATTTCTTTTGTATAAAGATTCCATCCAAATACCAAGGCGAAGATTACACATATCAATGTAAGTAAGCTGGCGTATTTTACAAGTTTATTCATTGTGATGACTTTTCCCAGCCAGAGAATAATTCCGATCGCCCCAAGTCCGATTGTGACCAGAATATAGACGACAATTTCCAACAATCGGGAAACCTGCGGCGCAGGCTCATTTGTATTCTCTTCGCTCTTATCTTTATCGACATATTCATCTGATGAATCAAACATTTTTTCGAAGACAGTCCGATATTATCTGCGGGGAATTCCGCTTTCATCAAGCCAGCGTTGCAGAATAAACACGGCGGCGATTGAGTCTATTTTGCCTTCTCGTCGTGTCTTGCTGGTAATTCTCTTGCCGCTTCTTTTAAGCGCCTCGCGCGCCTCGTCTGTGCTGTCTCTTTCATCCTGTCTATAAATATTCAATTCTGTCAATTCGTTTAATTTTCCGATAAAGTGATCGACCATGCGACATCTTTCCCCTTTAGACCCACCGTCAGGGGCCAACGGATATCCAACCACGATCCCCATAAGATTTCGCGAGTCAATCTCTGCGGCGATCAAACTGGCGGCTTCTCTCGCTGATTTCACATTCAGTGTCTTGCATTCTCCGGCCAGAGTCGCGGAGGCGTCAGAGAATGAAATACCCATTCGTCTCTCGCCGTAATCAATTCCCAGATAAATTTGATCAGCGTTGGTCATGTCCCTATGATAATAAAGCATAATGTCAAAGTTTCATATTAACGCTCATATTGGTCTGAAAGGATATAGCCACAGAATGGGAAAATTAGATAGTTCGTGAGGTTGACGTTCGGTGGCTTGGCAATCCGGACCGATTATCCTATTCTAAAGAATGTTTGCCCAAGCGAAAAGAGAGTACGCGTGAAAGGAGTGATCTTAGCGGGTGGCGAGGGTGTTCGGCTCCGTCCATTCACTGAGAATATCAATAAGCATCTGCTTGAAATAGGCGAACACCCGATGATTCACTCTCCGCTAAGCGTTCTCTGCGAAGCTGGTATTAGCGAAGTTTTGATTGTCACCGGAGAGCGCTGGATTGATGATTTCAAGCGAAAGATCGGCGAACCAACGCAGTGGGGACTCAGATCAATATCCTACGTAGCGCAAAGTGAAAGCGCTGGCATCGTAAACGCTCTCTCAATGGCGGAGCAATTTGCAGGAGACGAAAATCTTATAGTCATGCTCGGCGATAATTTGATCGAAAAACCGCCCTATGAGGCTATCAAGGCGTTCTCGCAAAACCCGCAGGGCGCGAAAGTGGTTCTCAAGGAAATTTCAAATCCGCGAGAATTTGGAGTCGCCACCCTCAAGTGCGGACAAATTACCGACATAGTTGAAAAGCCCGACGAACCGGAATCGGATCTGGCCGTAATTGGTCTATATCTCTACGATAGTACGGTGTTCAAGAGAATCCGCGCTGTTGAGCCATCGGCCAGGGGTGAATACGAAATCACCGATCTCAATAAGAGCTTTCTTGAGGATGAGCGCCTTGGCTGGGTTGAGCTTAGCGGGTGGTGGATGGATTGTGGTTCAACCGATAATCTGGCTGAGGCGAGAAAATTCGCCGATTCGGGAAAGCTCCGCTTGAAAAAAACTTCCGAAACTGTCTAAGCGGTCTTTTTAAATAAATCTTAATTTCTTGCTTTTTAGCGAGTGCAAATATGATTGACGGTGTTGAAATAAAAAATTTGAAGATGATTCCGGACGAGCGGGGAACATTGATGGAAATATTACGCTCCGATGATCATCTATTCGAAAAATTTGGCCAGGTATATGTAACTACTGTTTATCCGGGAGTGGTTAAGGCATGGCACGGGCATAAATTACAAACCGATTTCTTCACTGTTGTGTCAGGAATGATAAAAATGGTTTTATGCGACCTACGCGAAAGCTCGTCCAGCAACGGAGAAATTTTTGAGATGTTTATTGGCCAGGATAATCCCGCTCTGATCAGGATACCTCCAGGTGTGTTTCACGGCATTAAATGCATCGGAACAGGTCTGGCAATCGCTCTTAACGTACCAACTGAACCGTACAATCATGCCAATCCGGACGAAGAAAGATTACCCTGGAACACTGACCAAATAAAATACGACTGGGACATAAATCTCTCCTAAGTATATTTCATAGATATCAACAACAGTAATGTCAAACACGCAGACTTCATACACTCCGCGGGAGCCGATACTGGTGACCGGCTCGGCTGGATTCATTGGATCAACTTTCTTGCCGTTGTTATTGAGCAAGTTTTCCGCTAGTGAAATTCATTCTGTAGACGCTTTAACCTACGCCGGTTCGCGCGAAAATCTTCTTGATCTGCCCGAGTCTTCAAATCACAGCTTCCATCGGCTTAACATCACTGATTTCGATTCGCTTCAAAAGAAATTTCAAAATTTTGAATTCAAAACTGTTATTCATTTTGCCGCCGAAACACATGTTGATCGATCACTAAATAGTCCTGATCTTTTCTTCCGAACTAACTTAATTGGAACAACAAATCTTTTGAAATTGGCCAAAGAGTTCGCTGTTGAGCGCTTTATCCATATTTCTACCGACGAAGTATATGGTCCGACGCCTGACGGAATCGAGTTTGATGAATCCGCGCCGCTGAATCCCAGTTCGCCTTATGCGGCCAGCAAAGCCGCCGCCGATCTGGCCACGCTATCATATTCGAAATCTTATGATCTCCCGGTGATAATTATTCGTTCAACAAACAATTACGGCCCGCGTCAGTATCCCGAAAAATTAATTCCCCTCTTGATTTCGCGGGCGTCACAAGGTAAAGCGCTACCTTTATATGGCGACGGTAAATATGAGCGCGACTGGATTCATGTCGAAGATTTTTCCCGTGCGGTTATCGCAATTCTTGAGTGCGGCAAGGCAGGTGAAATATACAATGTCGCAGGCGAGAACAGAATCTTGAACATTGAAATTGCGGAGAGAATAAGAGAGCTGGTTGGAGTCGCTGAGAGCAAGATTGAGTTTGTCGCGAATCGCCCCGGACATGACCGTCGCTATCGGATCCGAACGGATAAAGTTAAAACCCTCGGATTTTCTCCTCAAATTGATTTCGATGAGGAACTTGCGAAAGTAGTTAAATGGTATCTCAAGACCCCCCAAAGACTGGCGAAGATATCAACCGGCGCCGCTGTCGAAAAATAAAATCCTCTCCAATCTAAAAAAAGAAACCTATCCTCAAACTATGAATATCTTGTTAACGGGAGCAGGAGGCACGCTGGGGATTCGGCTAACGCCAAAACTCAAAAGAGCGTTCGGCGCCTCCGCTGTTCATTGCTGCTATCATTCGTCGGAAACGAAATTCAGTGGCGATTCGTATTCCTGTTGCGGTGACCTGACTGAAAAAGATTTCCTCGAAGACTCGCTGAAAAAATCTAGCCCGCAGGTAATCATTAATCTCGCTTCGCTAACTGATGTAAATCATTGCGAAGAAAAGCCCGAAAAAGCGCAACTCATAAACGTTGGGCTGGTAGAGCAAATTTCTGAAATGGCGCCGCGAGCAAAACTTGTTCAGATTTCCACTGACTATGTTTTTGACGGCGAAAGCGGAAACTACAAGCCCAACGATAAAACCAACCCTATTTCTGTTTACGGTATTACGAAACTGGCCGGAGAATCGGCGACGCTCAAGAATCCGGACAATCTGGTTATTAGAACTTCGGGGCTTTTCGATTCCCGGCCGGGAAATCTTTTCTATTTTTTCATGGATAAGCTAAAGCGAAGTCAGGAAGTAAGCGCTCTCTCCGACTGTTGGTACTCTCCGACCAGCGCGGTATCTCTTGCCGAATCTATTGTCGCGCTGATAGAAAATAACGCGAGTGGCGTCATACATTTCGCTGGACCGGAGCGAGTCACGCGTTATGATTTTGCTCTACTGATCGCCGAAAGCTTGGGATACGATAAGGCGCTGGTGAAAAAGATGTCACAAAGTAACTTCAACTGGCCAGCCCGCCGACCAAGAGATTCAAGTTTGGATTCTTACGACGGATATTCCAATTCGAATTTAAAGCACCGAGGCTTGGCGGAAGAACTGGGTAGAATAATATCGATTCGTGAGTAGAACCTAAGTTTTGCGCTCTTTTTTCTTGGCGGCGGGAAAGAGAATATTGTTGAGAACCAAACGATAACCCGGTGAGTTCTTGTGATATTTTAATTCAGTTTTCGGATCGCCCACCATATGCTGGTAATCTTCGGGATCATGCCCGCCCAGGAACGTAAATGTACCCCGCCCCAGATTCCCGTGGATATAACGCGCTTCAGGGAAACCGTCCACTTCTCCCAGAATAGTAGCGAACTTCTTGAGATAGTTCTTGTTAAATCCTGTCGCCTGCCCCATAAAGCCGTTTACAATTTGCACGTGATTCTGAACGAGCATAGTCGGAACCGGATCAAGCTTGGCCGAAAAATCAAACAAATAGAAGACATCATTTCTAGCGTTGGGAAAATTCGTCAGTCGCATAGGATATGTGTCAATATCACTATGGCTGTAGATAAATGGGTCCAGCACCGGTTTGAAATTTTCAAACGCGAATGTTAGTGAGTAATCAAGATTCTCGGTCGCGTCAGTATTGATTGGGTCTCCGTCAAATTCTCGGGGTACGATGTCTGTATTTCTTGCGGCCAGCGCTATGTCTATAGTCTCCGGAGCGGAGCACATGGCGAACATGAATCCGCCTCGAACGACATATTCGCGAATCGTCAAAGCCACGTCGGCTTTCATTTTCGAAACTTTCGTATAACCCAGCTTGCGGGCCATATCGAGATTAGTTTTCACATCCTGCTGATACCAGATCTTGTTGCGATAAGCGGCATAGAACTTTCCGTACTGACCGGTAAAGTCCTCATGATGAAGATGAAGCCAGTCGTACTCTTCCAGCCTGCCTGTCAGAACTTCTTCATCCCAGACTACATCATAGGTAATTTCAGCGTAGGCCAGAGCAAGAGTTACCGCGTCATCCCAGGGTTGATGTGTCGGCGGCGAATAAACCGCCATCTTGGGAGCTTTCTCAAGTTGAACTTTCTCCATGTTTTCAACTTCGATAGTTCTGTAAATTGCAGACACTTCTGCTGACGTGATTTCCTGGTAGGTAACTCCGCGCGAAAGTAACCGATCTTCGAGGTCCTTGTATACGGCGCAAAGAAATGAACCGCCTTCGTAATTAAGGAGCCATTCCACTTCGCCGCCGCTTTTGAGAATCCAGAATGCGACACCATAGGCTTTGAGATGATTTGTTTGAGTGGAATTCATCGGTATCAAAATTTTCGCGGCGGAAGAGCTTTGAAAACCGAGCGATATAATCAGCGTCACTCCAATAGTTAACTGAAGCGCTTTCTTTGAAAAATGTTTGCTATGTTTCATTATCTCGTTACCTGAAGATAAGGGCGTTTTGGGAATTACAGTCAAACACATTTGTTAAACACATCTATGATCAAGGAGTTCGCTCTAATTCTGTTTCGAATTTCTAAAAATCAGCGTCCGTATTCGCTTTCATCAACTTCGCTCGCAAATCCCGGTACCATTTCATATAATCGGCCAGAGCGCGCTCATCGCCAACCTGGGAGGGGGAATATATCCGGCTGCCCTTGATCTCCTCGGGAAAATACTCCTGATCGGTAATAGAATTTTCATAGTTGTGGGCGTATTTATATTCTTTTCTATATCCAAGTTCTTTCATCAATCTGGTGGGAGCGTTTCTGATATCCAATGGTGTGGGTAGCGAACTATTTTTTTGGGCCAGTTCGGTCGCTTTTTTCCAGGCGCTGTAAGCGCTGTTTGATTTTGGCGCGCAGGCCAGATAAATCACCAGTTCGGCGATAGCCAACTCACCTTCAGGCGAGCCCAGAAAATGATAACTGTCCCGTGCGGAAATCGCTCGCGAGAGAGCGTTGTTGTCCGCGAGACCTATATCTTCGCTGGCGAAACGCACCAGTCTGCGCAGGATATACATTGGCTCCTCGCCCCCTGCCAGCATTCGCGCCAGCCAGTACAATGCGGCGTCGGGATCGCCGCCGCGAATTGTTTTGTGCAGCGCCGAGATAAGATTGTAATGCTCCTCGCCGGATTTGTCATAAAACACAACGCCCTTTTGATGAATTTCTTTGAGCCTTTCGCGCGAAATAACGAGAGACTCCTTTTGCTTTGACTCAGGACGAGCGTCATCCACAGCGCTTTCCAGAAGTGTCAAAAGCCGTCGCGCGTCGCCATCGGCCGCGCCAATCAAAAACTCGCGCGCCGATTCATCGAGAGTAATTTTTACTGCGCCAAGACCGCAATCACTATCGGATAACGCGCGATCAATTATTTCGCTCAGATCATTTTCATTTAGTCTGTCAAGCTGATAGACCCGGCAACGACTCAAAAGCGCCGAGATGACTTCAAATGACGGATTCTCTGTCGTCGCTCCGATCAGGACAATATCGCCGCTTTCAACATAAGGCAGGAACGCATCCTGCTGGGCTTTGTTGAAGCGATGGATTTCATCGATAAAAATATATGTGCGCCCCCCGGAGAGTTTGCGATATGAAGACGACTTTTTTAGAAGCTCCTTGACTTCTTTGATACTGGCGCTGACTGCGGAGAATGGCGCGAAATGGCCGGAGGTTGTGCGGGCAATTATCCGCGCCAGGGTTGTTTTGCCGCTTCCCGGGGGACCCCACAGAATTAGCGAGCGCACATTGTCGGATTCTATTTCGCGCCGGAAGGGAGCGCCCGAGCGAACCAGTTTACTCTGCCCGAAAAACTGATCGAGATTTCGCGGCCGCATCCGTTCCGCAAGAGGCGCATGGTCGATGCTGGACGGACTATCCTTTACAGAAGAGGTCTCGCTGATTTTGTCGAAGAGTTCCATGGTATATTTAAAGAGTAATTGTTATGGAAACATAAACGTAAGAAGAAACTCTAATTAAGTTACTAAGACTAAGACGTTCGTAACACTTTTGGTAAGAATATAAATACAGGAAATAAAGTAAGACAGAGAAACTTATCGAATACTAGGCTCAAATTCGACTTGTGATAAGATGACTTAAAGTTACGGTAGCCGGCCATACACTATTTACCTTAATTTCACAGTAAGATTGAGGTGGTCTAATATCTGATTCAATTAAGTGTTCAAGTTGTGAGCCAAAAAGTGGAGATCCGAATGATTTTACTTCATCAATCTTAATAGCATAGACTTTACTTGCACCTTTACAATACTCTTGAAACGTTTTCTTATCGCAGCCAACATCCTTTTCATATTCATTCCATATATTTTCAGGCGTATCCTTAATAATTTCTCCAATCTTAATCTCACCTACAAGAGCACGTTCTGGTGAACTCGAATAAAGAACTGCCCGAGAACCCTTCCACCTTTGGGAAAAACGTCTTCTTATTTCTATTCGTTTAGAACCATTTAATATTTTACGTGCGGGGTCAGGTTTTATACTCAATACTAACTCACACCGCTTCACTCCAGACTGATTAGAAAGAGAATCTCCTATCGAAGGCAATAATCTTAGTACAGATTTCCAATATATATCAAACGTAGTATCGCAACTTATTTCATCATCAAACAAACGATATTGTGTTCCGGCAAGGCCTGATAATTTAAAACCGAATTTAGAAAAAAAGTCAGACTTCTCAGACCACAATTGACTTGGTGCAGTAAAATGGACTCTTTTTGCTTCCCCTCTTAATTCAATTGCGGCAAGAGCAAACAATAATTCACCGAGATTATTCCCCTGATTATCAGGTATAATTCTTAGGCTACATATTTTTGCATTTGTTCCCCGTTTAATTATCGTAGCACCGACTGGTATTGAATCAATGCATACTAGATACCCTATCCTATCTTTTTGACTGAATCCTGGTAAAACTTTTCTCTTAAACCACGATTCAATTCCTGGATACAAGTTGTCACATTCTTCAATCAAATTTTTCATTTCTCTATGAAATTTATCAGAAGGTACAGATGTCCCACCAAATTTTACTAACTTTAGATCAATCATTATTTTGATTATCCATTGTAGGGTTTTGAAAAGTTATTTCCAATCAGAAAAGTAATTGGATAGCTTAAGTTCTTGCTTATCGTATCCTTCATCACGTTCCTTTTTCTTATCCTCTTCAGTAATTTTAAGCTTTTGAGACATTTTATAAAAATTTAGTTTTGCGACTGCCTCTCCGTGTCGTAGAAATGTATTCACATTATGGCCCCTAACTTCAAAAATTAGAGGCGTGCCAGTTTGGTCCTCGCGATATTTCCCAAAACTCGGATGTACAAATCCTGCGTAATGAATGCGAATCTCACCTAGTGTTTCGGATACAGGATGACCGTATACTGCTACATCTTCAGGTAGTTTGAATCTTTCAAGCGATCTAAGAATATAAAATCTTTCTGGTTCGATCATAATACATCTGTCTTTTTTTTCGATTCTTTCCCAATATACTGATGGATCTAGTAAATTTTTGGGCTCGCGTAGGTCAATCGTGAGGTCAATTGGGGGTTTTTCATCATCCGATCTTGCGACGAATGCATAAATCTCTTTATCACCAATACATACCGGATCGAGATTAAGATGTAAATAACAGAAATCTGCTTCCATTTTCACTTTTTCTCCATCCTTCTTTAGAAGCATAGGGGGATAGAGATTGAACTCTTCACTAGTAAATTGAGATATTGAAGGGGTCCCATGAAATAGACGTAATTGGGCCAGTTTCGTACCTTCCTTAACAATCACTGGAAACGTAATCGGAGTTACTTCAAGATATAATCCTCCTGAGCATGATGGTTGAATCTCATCATAAGTTCCAGACCCGTCAGCAATAAGTCGTGTCAATACATCTAATCGACCGATAGTACTTTTCCCACTCGCAAATCCAAATATTTCATATTTTTTATCGATCTTCAAATATTCCTTCAATGGAAATACATAAGTCTTCTTTGGAATAAGCGTGAGGTCTTGTCCCTCAGTAAAATCACGACTAGATTCTACAAAATCTGAACTATTCAAAACACCAGAATACGGCAGATTCTTTTCTCCTTTAATTCCTCCTTTCATAACATGATATTTGTTACCAATTCTAAGATCAAACGAGGAGAATCCTGCGCTATCAGTAGTGTTCTGAATAATATTTTCGTTCATTAAGAGAAGGATTTGTTCTCTTGAAAGTACTCCTGGTCTAATTTCTGAAATAGAATCAACCATTTGGGAAAGATCTAATAACTAGTTTACGCTTTAAGCACCCACAAAATGCTCTTCAACCAACAGCCTAATGCAGTGAGCGACTTCTGTCAAGTTTAATTTTTACTTGAAGTTCACATTATAATCTATTATTAGGTAACGTTTTATTACATTTTAGATTCGGAAATTTCTTTGATTAAGAGATTTAACTCCGCGTCTCCCGGCGCCAGTTTAAGCGCTTCTTCGATTAACTCAAGCGCGCGTTGGTGATTCCCCAGCCGTTCCTGCGCCTGCGACCAGAATGCGAACGTGCGTGGATTTCTGGATTCAAACAATATTGATATTTCGAACATTTCAGAGCTCTTTTCGCCTTCACCGAGATACGAAAAGAGAATTCCCAGTCGGTTTCGCAGACGTATATCGCCAGGCCGCAGCGCCACAGCCCGCTCAAGGTGCAAAGCGGCGCTGTCCAGATTTTCATTCATAAGCTCCATATCGCAAAGAGCTTCATGAACTTCAAATTTATTCGGCGCTAATTGAATTGCGCGCGCGAGTCCCCGGCGTGCGTCATCCAGATTCCCGCGCGACGCTTCGGCCATCGACCAGCTTACAAAAATACGATAGTCGTTGGGGCGAAGGGTGGCTGTATTTTCAAATTCAATCGTAGCCCTGTCGGTCTCACCGGCGCCCCAAAAGCAGATCCCCAAACGATATCTTTCTTCGGGGATAAGTTCTCTCAATGAATCGGCGCGGGTGAAATCGGTTATCGCGCCGTTCCAGTCGTCGATTAATGATTTGGACAACGCTCGCATACTCAAAGCTGAACGAAAGGCCGGATTGAAATAAAGGGCTGTGTCGTAGTGCGCGATTGCGCTCTGGTGGTCGCGCAATTTATGGTAAGCGCGACCGATCGCCAGGTGCGCCAGTGGATAATTCGGAGCGACTTCCAGGGCAGTAATGAAAAATACCATTGACTCTTCCAGGAGACCCTCAGATACCAGAACATCCCCCATGAAAATATATGGAAGCGAGTCGAGTGGGCTCGTTCTCATTCGCGCTCGCAAACGTCTTTTTATTTCCAGAATATCGATGCTCATGATTCGTCTGAAATGATCGAATGGAGAAAGCGTGGCGGATTCCTCTCCAATTTTATGCGACGGCGATAAACTGGGGAGATTGTCACTCTTGAATCCGGTAATTCCCGCTCGTGATAAGTCCATTGAAACTAGCGCCGCCACCAGAATGAAAGCCAAACATAGAAAATTATGACTTTTGGAAATGCGGACGCTCATGATCTAATTTATCACAAAATATTAATCGCGTACTAGTCTTTACGAACAATTATTCGCGGACAATTTCGTCTCAGATTGTTTCGTCGCAAACCGTAACATCACTTCCTAATCACAACTTTCAAATCATTACTTCCAAATCATCGCGGCCGGATCATCTCGGCGAGGTCAATAAAGAATAGTATTCCCATGCGGTACGGGGATGTCAAATACTCTGGGAGACTCCGACTGGAAATGATAATTTCAAAAACCGGGAGGACAACAGGGAGGCTCTCCGTCTCCGAATATATAGAGAACGATTTTCACGGCGTCGTTGATTGTTATTTCGCCCGAGCAGTCAAAATCACCAATGCCTCCGATAAGACACGGGAAAGCGCCATCCTGAAAGATAAATTCAACCAGAAATATGGCGTCTGAGATTGTTAGCGTACCATCCGCGTTGGCGTCACCACATTCGAAATCCGCAGTAGCGCCAACTCTGAAGTATCCGGTTGATGTGGTGGGAATTACTTGCAGAACCGTGTCTTCATGGTATGTGGCGTATTCATTCAAACGGCATCCGATGAACGTTGATTCGGGCGGGTTAAATGATGTGTCTACCTGCCAGAGTGGAATCGCTACAAAATTGAATTCACCGATACAACCCAGCTTTGCGCTCTCTTTCACTTTGAATTTCTGATGGCACAGAGTATCTCCGCCGACCTGAAGTGAGTCGAGGGTGAAATCAAATGGAATGGCGAAAAGTCTCGCGATCGTAGGCGTTTCGGGATCAAACAAACCACTGACATCCATTCCGGAACTATCGGCTCTGGCGTTCTGAATTGTTTCAATATAGTAAGTAATGAAAGTATCGCAACTCGGGTTACATTCGACTAATGTATCCGCGATTATAATCGGTTCCAGAAGTGATGTGTCGAACTCATAGAAAAACGAAAACGCTCCCAGGATAGAGTCATTCTGAATATAAAACGGAATCAGTATCGTGTCGCCGGGGAAACCAAACGAATTGAGCAGTATCGTTGTATCGGTTGTGACACGTTTGCTCTCTTCCAATGAATCACAATCCAGCGCAGCGCCGGCGAAAGCCAGAGAGAGATCGACCACCAGGGTGAGATCTTCTCTAGCGGAGGAATGAATAGACGCGATCAAGTAATCACTGACGCTTAGGCCAGACGCGTAAAATTCCTCCTGCGAAAATCTATTCCTCTTAGTGGAATCAATCGCTTCAACTAACGAGAAAGCGAATCCAATCAGTGTTACGATTAACAAGAGCCCGCGAGCGCCTGTCAGTCGGGAAAGGAAGGAAGTCATTTTGTTGTCATTAGTAAATTGCATTGTCAGTGATCAAACCCGAAAGGTTTCTGTGAGTTTTCGCTCCGCTATTCTTCCTACAGAAAAGATCGGTCAGAAAGTAACAGAATCCAGGTCTCCGAAAGTCGAAATTGTCGGGAACGCTCTCTTGGGAGCATTATGGGTTTTCTTAGAGTAAACGATATTGGCGGCTGAACCGAAAATTTGGCGAAATGTTTCGCCGCAGATGTTCACTAAGATTATTCGCTAACGACACGGCGCCTAGAACGATAGTGGATGCGCCGCTTGAGACTAACTTTCAGGAATATAGCTCACTATAACCGGATGT
>JACZUZ010000201.1 GCA_022572905.1 Candidatus Zixiibacteriota bacterium
TCTTGTTTTGTTAAAGAATTAATTTTCCGCAGACAAACTCTTTGGAATGATTTTGAGCATTTTCGCGGCGTTCTCATAAACGCGACTCTTTGTAAACGGCGTCTCCCAGACAGCGCCTTCACGCCAGAGTTTGTTGAAATTAAAAAAGCGCTCACTGCCGGGGGCTCCGGATTGACCGGCGGGAAATACCATTGTTGCGCCATCGGGATCGCTCATGTCGATGACAAATCTCCAGCTTGGTCCGGCCATGACGTGGAATGTACCATTCGGCTGATCTCGATAATAGGATGCGTTGATAGAACCGCCCGATCCCTCCCACATCCAGGGGCCAAACTCCAGTCCCAAAAACCCGCCCAGAATCGGGATTTCCCCCAGAGGATGCTTCATACGCAGTGAATGAATATCTCCCCATTTTTTGTCACCTAAAAGCGCCAGCGCGGAATCGAGCGCCGCACGGGCGATTACTGGGCGTGTTTCAACGAGCGAGTCTCCGTTTGTGTTGTCGAACCAGCTTTGATCGTCGGAATGATAAATCTGATCAACCCAGAGGCGCTTAACCCTGCTGGTCAGTGATTCGAGTTCGTCCGCAAAAATCAAGTTCGTCAAAATAGAGACAAACAAATTTATCAGAGCGGTTTCACGCGAATCCGCATGAGTAGCGCCGTCCCATGCGCGCATCGTACTCGCAAATTCGTTTTCGCCCTTTTCTTCGAGCAGTGTTGCGAGGTCATTCTTCCAGCGCATAAGATAGATATCTTTGCGTTCAAGTTGTAGCGCTCGGGTGTCATCGGCGCTGAATTTTTTTGAAGTCGATAGCGCCTCGGTCAAACGCAAAATTCTGTCTGCGAAAAATGATCCCTGAAGCTCATAGTCAAGATTCGATTGATCCTGCTTGTTGTTGCAATTTGCCAACCAACCCTGAGCGGGGTTGTATGCCCAGGGAGTCTCATCGGGCGAACGATATCCGGCCCATTCAAAGTCATTCGTCCAACCCGGAACAGGGAAATTCAGCGCTCCCTGTGGACCGGGGCGAATTGGAATCATTGAACCTAGTTGATAACCAATATTCCCCTCGGTGTCGGCGTAGAACCAGTTTGCGTCGATCGCTCCAAGACTTGTTACATAATTTCGAAATTGATCGAATGATGAAACCGCCATCAACTCAAACGCCGCCGACGCGGCCGAACTTAAGTCTGAATCGAATCCCGCCCAGCGCAACGAATAGGTTTGTTTAAGTGAGTCGCGCTCAAGAACAATCGGACCGTGGCGGGTATAGCGGACATCGATCACAATCGATGTGTCCGACCCAGCGACAGTCAATGTTTCCGGAATGATCTCGAATTCTTTCCAGCCGTCGGGCGTTCGATATTGAGCGCTGTCTCGTGGATTGATTTCTTCTATGTAGTATCCTGTCATATCAATGCCGGCGGCGGTGAAAGACCAGGCTGACCTGCCATTATGACCCATCACGATGAAAGGCAAACCGGGCGTAGTAATTCCCAGCGCGTTCAGTCCGGATTCCTCTATGTGCAATCCGACAGCATACCAAAATTGGGGGAGACGAGTAATCTCCAGATGCGGGTCGGCGGCCAGAATTGCGCCACCGCTTGCGGTTTTCGATGGACTCAACACCCAGGAGTTTGAAGAGCGCGTTAGTCCAAACGGACCACCCTCGCGCAGGAATTTTTTGGCCAGGTTATTCCGAAACCCGAAGTTTTCTGACGCCGAAAACTTTTTTTCAGATGCATTGTCCAGTGTCTTCTTTAAAGAAATTCCTGTTTGGGAATCGGTTTTGGAATTGCCGTTGGCGAAATACGCTGATGCCTCTGATTTTCCTATCCGACCGAGTGTAGATTTGGAGGGAACCGTATATGGCGCCCAATCGGGATAAGGCAGGCTCAGTGATTTGGCTTTTTCGAGACCGACTTTCTCGGCGAGACGCACAAAGAATTCATCGCGATTTTGGATGGCGTCAGAGAACCAGGCCTGAAAGCTATACAGAGCCAGGCAATCAAGAATAGTCCACTCCGCAAATTCTATGGCCAGAAAACTGAATTCAAATGGCAAAGACTCCGGCGAGTTTGCGTATGCGTTTATTCCATCCACATACGCCCCCAGTCTTGCGCGGGTCAAATCTGATAGAGAATCAAGATATTTTTCGGCCAGACGTCTATGGCCGATTTTGCGCTGGCGTATGTCATACCCCAGGGCGAATCCCCCTATTGCCTCGGAAAGTCTCCCGCTTGACGCTCTGCGGGCCAACTCCATCTGAAAAAGCCGGTCGGCGGCGTGGAGATAGCCCAGCGCAAAAAAGCCCGCCTGGTCTGTTTCGGCCCAGATTTGACCGATACCCATACTGTCGAAAGTGATTTCAACCGAGCCTGGCGCGCTCCGAAGCCGCAATTCTCCCTCGAGCTTCGCCACTCCCCCCTGTATTTCGGAGTTCAGGTAATATATCCCGCCTACAATAGAAGAAACTAGAAGCAAAAGGAGCGCTAGAAGTATTTTTTTGGTTCGACTCATATACTTGACATAATCCTGCTTGATTTGTTACTACTATCGAAGCAAATATTTCGATAAGAAAAGTGTCGTACCGACACCCCGGGAAAAGAAACTAAGCAAACCAGAGACATCGCGCCAATGAATTCCAGAGAAAGTAAATGCGCCAGAGAAAGCAAATTTGATAGTATCGTTATTCCGGAATCATTTCGGTTGCGCTATGAGCCGCTGGTCGATAACCCCTCTGCGTTTTTTGAGACAATTCGCAAACCGCTCAAGAGATCATTTCGAGTTAATACTCTCAAATCAACTTGCGACGAAATTGAGAATAGATTCGACACTTACGGAATTGAAATCAAGCAAACCAAGTGGCTACCTCTGGCTTACGTATCTGAAAATCCTGACATCGGCTCAACACTCGAAAGTTTTCTGGGGAAGATTTACATTCAGGAGTTAACATCAATGCTTCCCCCACTGGTAGTAGAGGAAGAAATAAGAAACGCTCGAAGTATTCTGGACTCCTGCGCGGCGCCGGGGTCCAAGACCACTCAAATAGCGGCGCTGACGAGCCATGGAGGAACTCTTCTGGCGTCGGACATAAATTACAGCAGAATCCGCGCATTGAAAAATAACATCAATAAAGTCGGCGCTACAAATTGTGTCATAGCCAATCAGGACCTGCGAGAATTTCCGAAAGTTGAATTTGATATCGTTTTTTTTGACGCGCCCTGCTCTTCCGACGGAACACTTAGAAAAAGCCCCAACATTCTTCCGAGTTGGACTGAAAAGAAAATCAATCGCTTCACAAATCTTCAAAAGATCATGATCCTGAAAGCGTTTGATCTGGTTCGAAGAGGAGGAACTCTGGTGTATTCAACATGCGCATTTTCCCCGGAGGAGAATGAAGAAGTCGTCGATTATCTTCTGCGAAAGCGCGACGCGAGTATTGCGCCGATTACCCTGCCGGGTATCACGCTTGGAGATGGTCTGACAAACTGGGCCGGCGCTGAATTCGACTCACAACTCAGTAAAACCCGCCGCGTCTGGCCACACCATAATGACACCGGCGGATTTTACATCGCAAAAATTCTCAAATGATCACAATAGCTCCCGCTGAAATTGTTACTTTCACTCTTGAATATTTGGAAAGTCGCTTTGGAATTGATAGTTCTGTTTTCTCTAAAGCAAAATTCTATTTGGGTTCGCGTAGCAGGTTGTATATGATAAATGAGTCCGTTGAAGTTGCGCAGTTTGCGGTCACGGCCGGCCTGCTTGTCGCTCGTGTTCCCAGATTTGTTAAACCGTCTACAAATTTCCTGCAAGCGTTTGAAAGCTCAATCACCAAAAGCAAACTACAGCTTGATAAAACACAGGCGCAAAAATATATTTCCGGTGAGGATTTAACTTTAGACTCGAACACAGAGGAGACTCCGGAGAATGGATATGTCGCAGTATTCTATGGCGCTTATTGCCTGGGGTGCGGATTTTTAAAAAATAGCGTCCTTAAAAATGTTTTGCCCAAAGAGAAGCGCCTGAATCTTAAGTTTCTCTAAAGTAATTCAATAAAATAACCTTTTGAAATATGTACAGACTCTTTGTAGCGATAGATCCGCCCGAATCTGTCAGGCGCCGACTAGGGGAACTCCAAACGGGAATTCCCGGAGCGACCTGGAAAGAGGAGAGCGAGTTTCATTTGACAGTGAGGTTTATCGGAGAAGTCGATGGAGCCTCGTTTTCCGACATCCTGAGCAGTTTGAAAATTGTCCGGATGGAACCGTTTGAGGTCGAAATCTCAGGAATAGGCCAGTTCCCTCTCCGGGGTGATCCCAGATCGCTCTGGGCAGGGATCAAGTCTGGCGAGGCGCTGCGGACTCTACGAAACCGGATCGAGCGGACGCTTCGCGATGTGGGGATATCAACCGAAAGGCGGAAATTCCATCCTCATATTACCCTGGCCAGACTCCGAAACACCCCCATAGAGCGGGTTGCATATTTTCTTCAGGGATCGGCTCTTTTTCAGGCGCCCCCTTTCCTGGCCAGCGAGTTCCATCTCTATTCAAGCCAGAAAACCAGTTCTGGAGCTATTCATACTCTCGAATCCAGCTATTCTCTCAAATAACCTCGAGATTGCGACTCTAACTTGCTCCGGAACCCGCGATTTGGTCTGTTATTTTGAACCAGATTCCAAGGGCCACGCTCTAACGCCCCGAGCGTCGCGGGCCGATAATTTACTTGAGAGGCGCGAGAGAGCGAAATTAGCCCGATCAATCGGGGCTCGCCGAATTGATTTAGATAGCCAAGAAACATATCTTTTGGAATGAAATTTATTACCATAAACATGGGCTGGGCGCTGAAGAATTGTAAAACTTATAGCCTTGCGGATAAGCCGGGTGCATAATCCCCCGGAACGCAGATGCTATAAAAGCTTATA
>JACZUZ010000202.1 GCA_022572905.1 Candidatus Zixiibacteriota bacterium
TACTTGAGGTGAGTTTAATTCATGAAAGCAAAACTGAAAATGCTAATTCGCGCCACCCATATTACAGAAGGTGGAGGACTAACGCATCTCAACAAAATGATAAAATGGTTTGGAGTTCTCGCTCCCGAGAACGAATTCACCTTAATAGGAAAAATCGGACAGGAGGATATCCTGATTGATCCGCCGGAAAATTTCAAGTACGAGTTCCACAAAGCGCCGTCTTTGCACCGCGCCGCCAGAATGATCTGGGAGCGATATTCTCTTCCGCAAATTGTAGAAAAAAGCGGATGCGACTTATTGTTCGAACCGGGTAATTGTAGCCCTATTCCTGTCTCGCTTCCGCGAGTGACTCTGATACACAACATAGCGCCGTTCGCGAAAGAGTATGTCAGTGAGGAGTCTATTTTTCAGCGAATTCGTCTGAACGCTCTACGCAAAATCACTGAGAAGAGCTTGAGCGTTTCAGATGGCGTAATCTTCCTCTCTCGTTATTGTGAAGAGTTTTTCTCGAAGTACATAAACACTTCACGAACCCGTACAACTGTGATTTACCACGGTAGACCGGAAGACTCGGATCAGGAAGCGAGAGTAAGCGATAGGGCGAAGCTTAACTCATTGGAAATTTCCGGAGAGTATGTTCTTTCAGTGTCTCATATTTATCGCTACAAGAAAATAAGAGAAATGGTCAAAGGGTACCTGCTTGCCTTAGAGAAAGATAACAATACCCCGTCATTGATAATTGCAGGTCATAATTATGATGAAGATTATATGTCCTCGATTAGAAAAATAATCAGTGAGTCAAATTTCAGTGATAAGATAATGTTCGTTGGCTCGGTGGATAACAAGACTCTCCAGACGCTCTACAGGAATTGCTCCGGATTTGTTTTCTCATCGTCGCTGGAGACCTGCTCAGTAATTTTGATTGAAGCGCTTGCAAACGGATGCGCCATGGCCTGCTCGGATCGTAGTGTAATACCTGAGATTTGCGAAGATGCGGCGATTTATTTCGATCCGGATAATCCTGGAGCCATTGGCGATTGCATTCTCAAATTAGTGAACGATTCGAACTTGAATCGCGACTTACGAATGAAAGCCAGAAAAAGATCAAAATCGTTTGACTGGGACATTGCAGCGCAAAAAACACTGCAGTTCTTCGATGAAGTAGCCGGTGTGACACATAGTCCGATAACATTAGAAGAAAAATTCTAAAAGCGCAAGCCGTTCGAACAATTACAAATTAAATGGTTCCAGTAGATAGAAAAATGAACAAGTCAACAGTTAGCGTCTGGAAGGGCTCCGATCCTGATTACTGCGAAACCGCGCCGTTTCATCCTGGCGAAGCGTTTCCGGAACTTGAGCTACCCTACACTTCGTCTGAGCGCAACATGGCGTATGAAGGAGTGCGCGAGGCGTTTCGACTTGCGGGTTTGGACAAGGCCAGATCCGGGACTCCGGATTGGAATCCTCTGGAAGAATATATCAAGCCCGGAGATGTTGTACTTCTCAAACCTAATCTGGTTAAAGAATATCATCCTCGCGATCCGAGAGGATGGCGCTATGTGTTGACACATGGCTCGATTATTCGCGCAGTGGCGGATTATGTGTTCAAGGCTCTAAAAGGGAGCGGAATGATAATTCTAGGCGATGCCCCGCAGACAGATTCATCGTTCGATAAAATCTCGTCTTTATTGCAACTCAAAAGCATCCAAGGTTTCTACCACATGCACGGCTATAATTTTGAACTCGTGGATTTTCGCAAAGAAGAATGGACAAACGAGGGTGACGTTATAGTTGAGCGCAGAAAGCTGAAAGGCGATCCGAATGGCTATGTGGCTTTCGATCTGGCGGATAGAAGCGAATTCGCCACTCATCGTGGCGCGGGGAACTACTATGGGGCGGATTATGACGCAAGAGTTGTAAATGAGCATCACAACGAATTTAAAAATGAGTATCTGATTTCTGGATCAGCCATAAAGTGCGACGTGTATTTTAACCTGCCGAAACTTAAAACGCATAAAAAGGCCGGCGTTACAATTAATTTGAAGAACCTCGTTGGCGTCAATGGCGACAAGAACTGGCTTCCGCATCATAGGGAGGGTTCGCCCTGTCAGGGTGGCGACCAATTCCCCGATCAGAAATTTTCCAATCAATCAGAGCGCTGGATTGTGAACTCATTCAAGCGCTTTGCGTTGAAGAATTCCAGATTCGGTCCGCGCCTGATGAAAGCTCTGCGTCCGCTTGGCGAGCGGATATTTGGCGCCACCGAAAAGAAAATACGGAGTGGAAACTGGCATGGCAATGACACTGTTTGGCGCATGTCTCTTGATCTGAACAAAATAGTCATGTACGGTAATATGAACGGAACATTTAGAGAAAGCGCACCGGAAAATCGCAAGCGCTATTTGTGTTTGGTGGATGGGATAATTGCAGGCGATGGCAACGGGCCGATGAATCCTGATCCATACCATGCCGGGCTTGTGATATTCGGCGCTGATCCGGTCGTGGTTGACGCTGTCGGCGCGACGCTGATGGGATTCGATATAAGCAAACTCCCGATTGTTAGGCGGGCGTTTGACACAATTTACTACAAACTAACGGAAGTTAAGTCTGGTGAAATCAATATATTAAGCAATAAAATTCTCTGGAATAAACGACTCGTAGATGTGTGTCCGGAAGATACTGAAAACTTTCGGCCGCATTTCGGCTGGAAAGGTTCAATTGAATCTCATCGAGAGAAATCTCATTCACGTTCGAGAGTAACCAAAGCCAACGAAATGAGAAGCGCATAAAATGACAACGGCTGAGAAAATATATCGAAATCTGCCTGTCTGGCTTCATAATGCGGCTTGCTCGATTGAAGGGTGGCGTATAAATAGGCGGCGATACGGAAATCAATATGAACGTATCTATGCGGAGTGCGCCGAGCGAGCTAAGCTGACCCGTGAACAACTTATCCAATACAGAGATAAGCGCTTACACAAATTTGTGCGTCACGCCTACGAGACCACGCCATATTATAGAGCAAAGTTTCGCGAATGGAATATTTCGCCCGATGATATCCAAACGCTCGGTGATATGGAGCTCATACCCATTCTCACTAAAAGAGAAGTGCAAAAAAATCAGGAGTTATTTTACAGCGACCGAATAAAGCGGTCTGAATTAATCGACGCTCACACCAGCGGAACTACGGGGAGCGGGTTGAAGTTTAAGATTACCCGTAGCGCTGAGCGTGAACAATGGGCGGTATGGTGGAGATATCGTGACGCGCATGGTCTGACAAGAGAAAGTTTATGTGGTGTTTTCAGTGGCAGGACAATTGTGGCGCCTGAAAAAGAGCGCGCGCCTTTCTGGATACTAAATTACCCAGGCAGGCAAATCATCTTCAGCGGCTATCATTTGAACGACACTCATTTACCCCGTTACATTGAAAAGATTAAAGAAAGCGAGATTAAGTGGTTGCATGGCTACCCGTCCCATTTAGCGCTTCTGGCGTCATACATGATAGCTAACAGTGTTGAGTTAGCGAATCAAATCACACATGTCACAACTGGGGCGGAAAATTTGCTGGAAGGTCAGCGCGAAATAATTGAGCGCGCGTTCAATGTAAGGGTACGCGAACATTATGGTTTGGCCGAGGGTGTTGCAAATCTATCAGAATGCGCATGCGGCGAAATGCATGTGGATGAAGACTTCTCGGCGGTTGAATTTATCGAGAGTGATACTGTGGATGGCTTTCGAATTATTGGAACGAATTTCAGCAACCTCGCTTTTCCGCTATTGCGTTATGACACCGGAGATATAGCGACAGGAATAAAAGACGAGCCTGCTTGCTCCTGCGGATGGGGCGGGCGAATAGTTCGATCCCTGGATGGGCGGATTGAGGATTATGTTGTCTTGAGCGATGGAACCAGAGTCGGGCGGATGGACCATATTTTCAAAGACCTTACCAATATCCGCGCGGCTCGAATTTATCAGTCAATACCCGGAGAAATCGCAATCAGAATTGTCAAAAGTGATTGCTATTCGAAGGCGGATGAAAAAAAACTGCTCAGAGAGCTCTCGGATCGGCTGGGCGATAAAGCGAGAGCGGAACTGATTTATGTGGATTTTCTACCGCCCGGGCGGGGCGGAAAAGGCCGCCTTATTGAGAGCTCGCTAGCCTCAGCGGGGATCGCAGGCCCTCCCGGGAAGCCACGGATAGGGCTGAAACGTCGCTTGAGACTCCGTCGAGCCAAAACGGATACTATAGGCGATCAAGATTCAAGAAATCCTATCCGGAAGCTTCAGCAGACGCTACTATCTACCGAAAATACAAGAGGGGGAACCCCTTATCCAGTCGTGGGCAAATCTGAATTCAGACAACTAGAGAGGGACTCGAATAGATGAAACAGGCCTTGCAATATCTCAAACGCGGCGAGTTGAGAATTGAAAACACTCCAGCGCCGGCTCTCAAAAAAGGCGGAGTCATAATCCGGAACTCAGCCTCGCTTCTCTCCGCCGGAACCGAGCGAAGCATTATTGAGATGGCCGAGAAGTCATTGATTGGAAAGGCCAAGGACCGCCCCGATCTGGTGCGCCAAGTAATACAAAAAGCTCGCGCTGAAGGAATACTGAACACATACCGTAAGGTTAAAGGAAAATTGGAAACCCCAATCCCTCTCGGTTACAGTTGCGCAGGAACAGTGACAGAGATTTCAAAGGATATTTCAGAATTTACAATCGGACAGCGTGTCGCGGCCGCGGGATTTGGATACGCTTCACATGCCGAGATGGTATTTGTGCCCAAAAATTTGACTGTTCCAATTCCAGCGGATATTTCGATGGAAGAGGCGTCATTTGTAACCGTAGGCGCTATTGCTCTACAGGGCGTTCGCCAGGTCGATCCTCGTCT
>JACZUZ010000203.1 GCA_022572905.1 Candidatus Zixiibacteriota bacterium
TGTTAATATCGGTGACGCCATCTTCATCGTTAAGTACGCCGTTGAAGAAGGTAGCCCGAAGGCACCCTGCTGTGATCAAGCTGACGCAGACGGAGGTGGCGACGTGAATATCGGAGACGCTATTTACATTGTGAAATTCGCCTTCCTAGAGGGTAGTCCGGCGCCAGCATGTGCGACTGTGAGTCCAGTGTGTCCATAAACATGAATGATATTAACATTGGTGATGCGACCTATATCGTCAAATTCATCTTTCAGGACGGCAAATTTCCGGTTTGCGGAACGACGGGGACTTGACGCTAAAGTAATTAAGCATAGATTAATAAATGGAGGCGTTATGCCAACTTACATTTTAATGACCAAGCTATCATCTGACGTTACTGCCAGAATCAAAGATCGCGCTTCAATTGGTCGGACTTGGATCGAAGAAGTTAAGCGAAAATGTCCGGGAGTAAAGTTTCTAAATCACTATGGGTTATTGGGTCCATATGATTTTATCAGCATTTATGAAGCGCCGGATAATGATACGGCCGCGAAGGTTTCGATGATCAGCCTTGCGCAAGGGGCGATCCAGGCCGAAAGTTGGGCGGCAATCCCCTATAGCCGAGTCGTTGAACTGGCAGAAGAGATTTAACTAGCTTCAATACGATTTGCAGAACGACGGGGCTGTGTCTTGCTGTGATCTAATTATTCCGAATCGCAGCTGTATGAAATGGAGAAAGTTATCTTGTAAGTGCGAACTCCCTCTCCTTAAGTAGAAATGCGGTAGATTGAATCACGGCGTGTGGTATCGGTTATTGCGAAATGGTATCACACAAAGCTGTGTTTTCAAGTGCAACTGATACTATAGAGTTAAGCGAGTGAAGCAAACTCAATGAATGGATTGAAACTTTTGGATGGGATTATGACGCGATCGCTATTAAGCTGAAAACAACAGAAGGGGGAGTTTATGGATACCAGTTCTTTATTCATTGAACTTAAAGAGGATACGCCAGCCGTCTTCGTCGTGCACGGTATCGGCAAGCAGAACATAGCCGAAACATCGGCCAATATGTACGCTCAGTTTGACGAGACAATTGAGAGTATCCTATTTAAAGAAGGCGATTCCGAAGATAAAAAGAAACGTATACGCAAGGAATGGGAAAACGAACCCGCTCCATTCGCTTATGACGGTTTCTGGGGTGACTATGATGATGTTAAGAGCTTTTTTGGGGATCAATGGGACCACCTCTCAAAGACAGAAAAGAACTTTTTGCCGCAGCTCTGGAAAGCTCGTGTTGTCTCGGCCTGGACTACTTACTTGTGGTTCATAAGGCAATTGTTCGGGCTGCTGAATCCGGTTAGGAGCATTCGCATACTAAAGTTTCGCTCCTTGATCTCATACCCCATTTATACTCTGCTGGTCCCGGTGGGGTTTTTGTTTCTGACTCTGGCCTATGTGCGTCGAAACAAAATCCTCAAAGATTTCCTCAACGATGTCCGACTCTACGTTGACCCTAAAGGGAAACTCGAAAAGAATATCAAAAAAATGATCGACGCTCGCGTAGAAGAATCATTCATGCGATTGATCGGACTAAAGCCCGATTTCAGCCGACTGCCGGATAAGGACTGTATCTATGTCGGCGGCAAACCGCGCCGATTCAAGCGAGTCGTGTGGGTGGCTCACAGTCTCGGAACTGTCATTAGCTATAACGTGCTAGGTGGACTTCTCAGCCGCGCCCATGATCTGGAGCAAAATTCCATTGATGACGAAGTTAAAGCGGGCGTCGAAGTTTTCCGCGAGGCGATGGCGCGATTCGTTACAATAGGAAGCCCACTTGATAAGATCGCTCTTCTTTTTGGAGAAAGGGCCATCCCTAAGACTTGGAAACAGGAATGGCGTAAGGGATTTCTAAATCATGGTGAATTCTATGAACCGTTAACGCCGGAATGGATTGAAAATAGGCAATCCGCAGAAAAAAGGGAGGCGAAAAAAGTGGCCGCCAAAGAATGGTGGGTAAACTTCTATCATTATTTTGATCCGGTTTCCGGTTCTTTGGGAAGCAAATATCTTTTTGGCGATGATCCCCCGGTCAATTTTCATTCTCGTTCCGGATGGATCCCCGGATTGTCGCACAATGCTTATTGGAAAGACTCGCGGATTTTGCGCTATATCGTTTCGCGCGCCTTCGCTAAAAAGAAACTGGATGACGAATCGCTCAAGCATCTGCCCCGCTGGGTACGTTTTGGGCTTTGGGCGCTGGGCTATCTGATTTGGATCGTCATTGTGGCCGGAGTGTATTGTTTTGTGAAGGACATCGTATGGCCGCTTTTAATGAGCGACTTGAGCTTCTGGGAAATGCTCATCACAGTCTACGACTGCGCGGTAGCGGCCTTTTAATGTGTGAGGTAGGAGAATACATTCCTCGCAGTTAGTTTTACTATTTGATACGTAAGTTTTCTCTTGGGTGCAATCATTCTGAAGTTAGTCCCGGAAACCTATTGAATGAAGTTTTATATAATAATTCATATACGAAATTATAAGGGCGAGGATTATGGCTGAAAATAAGACAAAACAAACGACACAAAGCGTTGCGAAATTTATTGACAGTGTCAGTGACGAGATGAGGCGCAAGGACTGCAAGACTGTCGCGACATTGATGAGAAAAGTGACGAAGAAGACTCCCAGGATGTGAGGAGACAGTCTGATCGGATTCGGTACTTATCATTACAAATATGCGAACGGCCATGAGGGTGATTACTTCCTGACAGGATTTTCTCCACGTGCGCAGAACTTGATTGACATGCCGAGACTTGTTCCGTATATTACTGCTGTTTCGCGCTTTCAATGATTTGGTTGGCATGGATATCAGTAGCCATGTCCAAAGGAGGTCTTAATTGCTCTTGTTGATCATAAATCGCTTTTTTCGACTGTTAGGAATTCTTGCAGCAATCTTGATCCTTAACTGTGAAAGTGGCTCTCCCAATCCTCTTCCAGATTCAATAATCAAAGTATCAATCGGAATTGACAGCGAACTGCTCCTGGGTCGAGAGCACTGTATGTCAATTACTTTAGAAGGCTCGACAGAACCGATTACTGGCTTCAATTTCCTGATTTCTTATGACAATTCGGACCTATCTGTACTAACTGTTGAGCCTGGAGAACATCTGGTGTCTTGCGGATGGGAGTACTTTAATTATAGTTTCGGCCCGTTCGCTAATTGCGAGGGCGGCTGCCCATCCGGGCTTTTGAGGATCACTGCTATAGCCGAAACTGAAAACGGAGATTCTCATCCCAATTGCTATGGAGCGCTTAACAGCGATCCGATCGAATTGACGAAAATCTGTTTTCTTGTATCCGACACTTACGATAAGATGTGCCAGTATGCTCCGGTGAAATTCTATTGGGCCGACTGCTCTGACAATGTTCTCGCCAGCTCCTCATTCGACACTGTTCTCGTATCAAATGATCTCTATGATTACACGTTAGTAATCCCAAATACATTCGGTGGTACCGCGATTACCGTAAAACTAACTGATTCAACTTTCGGTTTTCCGACTTACTACGGAATTCAGGACCTCTGCTTAATTGATACCGTTGGAAGTATGGCCACCCCAAAACGAGTAGTAGATTTTTACAACGGGGGCGGTCGATTCCTTTGCGCATATGACGGCAATATGTGGGGCGATATTAATCTCAATGGGATTAGAAATGAGATTTCAGATGTAGTCGTATTTATTCGGTACTTCGTACTAGGGCTCGCGGCTTTTACAATTCACGTAGTTGCCCAAGTCACAGAAACAGAAATAAACGGTGATGGAATTCCCTTAACGTTGAGCGATTTGGTTTACTTTATTCGTATTATCATCGGGGACGAAATTCCTCCGGGTAAACTCGCGCACAATATGAAGGTCGCGACCGTTTCTGCCAGAGCAGGTATAGTTTCCACAGATATTCCCCTAGGCGCCGCTGTTTTTACGCTGAAAGGCGAAGTTGAGGTAGATCTGCTCGCAGACGGGATGGAAATGATGACTGGTCTTATCGATGGTGATACTCGCGTCATAGTGTATTCAATAGGAAAAAGTAAAATCCTGGCCGGTCCGATAATTTCAGCAGAGGGCGAGGTCATAAGTGTTGAAGCTAGTGACTATTATGGCTCCGCTATTACGGTCGCAATAAGATCGACGCCAACCTACTTCGCTCGTTTGCAGAATTATCCGAACCCATTTAATCCCAGAACTACAATTTCTTTCGAAATACCAGCTAGGTCAATTACCATAGTTACAATTTACGATATACTGGGACGAATTGTCAGGTCATATTCTTTGGGCGAGCTACCTCCCGGAAGCCATTCGATTGATTGGGATGGCACATTTCAGGACGGTTCTTCGGTCGCAAGCGGAGTGTATTTTTACCAACTTCGTTCTGGGAATTTTATAGAAACCAAGAAGATGGTTCTATTGAAATAAAGAGGCAAGCTGCCGATTTACAATTTTAATCTTATTCATGCATATAGGGCGGGAATTATGGCTGAAAATAAGACAAAACCAACATCGAAAAGCGTTGCGAAATTTCTTGATAACGTCAGTGACGATAAGAAACGCAAAGACAGCAAGACTGTATTGAAGCTGATGAGAAAATTGACAAAGATTCTTTTTTGGCAACGCAGTCAATGGAACAATTAAAAGAGATCGTCGACAAGAGTGAGGAGGACGAAAACCTAAGAGAGGTATTGAAAGAATTAATCGGGAAAGTCATCTCCTATACGAGAGATACGGGCGAGTTATTAGATATTGTAGGTCCTGATAATCTCATACTCTTTAAAAAAGATGGTGAGTGGACGTATGTATTGGCAGATACTCGACACCCACTCCCTGCTGACATGGTCAAGGTATCTAAAAAAGCCCTCT
>JACZUZ010000204.1 GCA_022572905.1 Candidatus Zixiibacteriota bacterium
TATACGGCTCTGTTGGCATTGGCGCAATTCCGCTAACAGGCTCGGAGACGCTGAATTTTTCTGTTCGCCTGGAAGATCCGACACGTCCGGCGACTGACGAGCAGCTCTACGGCTCGATTGTTACTGTGACGGTAATCAATTCCAAGACAGGTTCTATTTACAAAGAAACACTCGCCCCAATCTTCAGCCATGAAGGATTCCTGTTCGGTAAAAACATGAAACTCGGTCTTGATCATATAATGGTGGACACCAGCGACGAACACAGCGGCCACTAATTACACTAAAGGAAGGTTTATAATGAGACATTTAAGATTACTAATAGTATCCGGACTCGCGATCTCTTTCCTGGCTTCAACAAGCTATGCGGCCGGGAACGTAACTGGAACGATTAGCGCGAAGAAAAAGAAATATTTGCCAAATACAATTGTCTATCTTGATGAAGTAAAGGGGGAGTTTACTCCGCCGAAAGAGCCTGTTGTCATGGACCAAAAGCAAATGCAATTCCACCCGCATGTGCTACCTGTCTTGTTTGGCACAACAGTGGATTTTCTCAATAGTGACGAAGTCGCGCATAATGTGTTCTCACCCGATGAAACAGCGGGCAAAGTTAATCTCGGCACATGGGCTCAGGGTGAAACGCGTTCTTACAAGTTTGATAAGCCCTGTGAAAAGACATGTGAAGCGGTTATGCTCTGCAATGTTCACCCGGAGATGGAAGCGTATGTTGTTGTCATGCAAAACCCATATTACACGATGGCTGATGATTCCGGGTATTTTGTGATTGCTGACGTTCCAGCGGGTGAATATACCCTCAAAATTTGGAATCCAAAAAAGAGCGCTGATGATCAAACAATAACCATTGTTGATGGCAAGGATACGGAAGTCACATTCAAGTTGAAGCGCAAGAAGTAAAAAAGGTGTGTTAGAGATAATATTGCGCTGATTATTCCCCAGTAGTCACAAGAGATCGGAGTTAGCTGGAAAAGAACGAAATGAAAGCTTCGATTAAAGTAGGTGGAGCGCTCCTGTTGCTACTGGGATTAGTCCTGGCGCTATCATGGTTTGGAGGGTCTGAGCATAGATCCTCCGCTTTGAATGGAATAGCCTCAGCGATGGTGGATCCATTCGTGAATGATTCCACGATTCACAGCGATGATTTTCAGTCTGTCGAAGCGCATCGTCTTTCAGAATTTTGGAAAGACACCGCAATTCCACCTCAATACATCCAGGCCGCTTGCGGTGGATGTCATCAATCTGTCGAAGTGAGGGGCGCGCCTTTGTTGACTCGGGGGCGTCAGCTAATACGCGAGAAAGGATGCGTGGGTTGCCACGATCTTGGCGAGATTTTTGAATCAATTGAGAGAGGACCAAATCTCGATGATATAGGTAACAAAACTCACCGTGGCTGGGTATATAATTGGCTCAAAGACCCATCCATTTACCTTGCCGATCCAGGAATGCCCTCATTTCGTCTTGATGAAAGGGACGTTCTTTTTCTGATTGAATTCCTTATGAGTCTCAACACAAAGACTTCCCCTCCAAATCCCATCGTCGGATTACCGTCGGAAGATGGTGACCCGGATAGAGGCAATGTCCTGATAAGAGAATCCCGTTGTATTACTTGCCACTCAATTCATGAGCGCGGAGGAGACTTTGCGCCTGAATTAGAGCTTGTTAGTGACAAGGTACGGGAGGAGTGGCTGGCTAATTTTCTGAGAAATGTACATTACTATCAGCCCGAAAAGAAAATGCTGGCGTTCAATTTCACGAATCAAGACGCTCTGGATATCGCCGCATACATTCTGGAAGAATACAGCGAGGATGATTTTGAATTCCCTCCTGACTCCATAGTAAATAAGTTCATTCCGTTTGACATGACCACGCAGGAGAAAGTCAAAAAAGGCAAACAAACTTTCCTCAGGTATGGCTGCCGGGGTTGTCACACGGTAGCTGAAATTCCTTCTTTGAAAATTGGTCCGGATCTCTCGCGAATTGGTGAGCGGCATGAGGAGGAATTCTTTTTCGGAGAAGTTGATGACGCCGCAAAGAATCTTGCGAACTGGATTTTCATGAAGGTCACTGATCCTAATGCGTTCGTCGAAATGCACAGTATGCCCGACTTTAGATTCTCCGACGAAGAGGCGTTGGCTATCACTATTGCCCTACTCGCGAATGATAGTAGCGAGTACCGGGATGATTGGATCGTTCATGAACTTAAGCCTAAACGTTATGCGCTTCCAGATAATGAATTCGGAAAGCTTGTAGAAAAATATAGTTGTCTAAGTTGCCATCAGATCGAAGGCTACGGAGGGGATATTTCGACAGTGCCATTGACTTTTGAGGGTAGCAAGGTGCGCTATGAATGGCTTAAGGAGTATCTTATCCGGCCCCATGCCGTTCGCCCGACCTTGACTGAGCGCATGCCACTATTTCGAATGACTGAATCAGAGGCAATAAAGATAGCCAATTACATCAAGACTGTTTTTGTGTCTGAAAATATTCCTGTTTTGCGCGAAGAATCTTTTTCACTTTCGGAGCGAAGCGCTGGAGAGAATCTATTCAATGAAAAAAAATGCGTGAGCTGCCATATACTAAATGGAGCCGGAGGATATGTTGGGCCGCAATTGGAGAATGTCGGTAATAGATTGGAGCCGGGGTGGATTTTCGCCTGGCTGAAAGAACCGAACACTTATCGACCGGGCACAGCACAGCCAGACTATGGATTTTCTGATCAGGAAGCCAGAGCGCTAACCGCTTATTTGGTTACATTGAAAGGTTCCGCAGAGCATAGGAGTGGAAAATAAAATTATGGCTGCGGAAAAATCACATCAAGCTCAACATGTGATTCCTCTCAAGAACTATCTCACCGTAGGCGCAACGCTTTTGATTTTGACAGCTTTCACTGTTTTTGTAGCAAGTATAGACCTGGGTCCCTGGAATATTGTTGTAGCTCTGCTGATAGCGAGCGCAAAAGCGACATTGGTGCTACTGTTCTTTATGCATCTGTTTTATGATAATAAGTTTTACGCATTCATTTTCAGCGCGGCGATTATTATTCTTACTCTGTTCATCATATTGATTATATTCGACACCGAAGGGAGAGACCTGATCTATGACGAAGTAGCCCGTCCAATACGAGCCGAAGCGCAGATATATGTGAAAACCAAGAAAGACACTGGGCGCGATCTGGCGCTGGAAGCCTGGAAGGAAGTTCGCGCAAAAGAGGAATACACTCTTGGACCCGCCATCGAATTGTACATGAAACATTGCGCAGTTTGCCACGGAAACGAAGGGAAGGGTGACGGGTTCAACGCTTTTAATCTCGATCCCAAGCCGAAGAGTTTTTCAGACTCAACTGTAATATCACGATTCACAGATGACTACCTGGCAAAAGTGATAATGGAAGGCGGCGCCAGTGTCTGTCTTTCCGCAATGATGCCGCCTTATAAGCGCAACCTGTCGGAGCAGGATGTCACAAGACTAATCGAGTTTATTCGAAAATTATCTGAGACGGATTGAATGAATTTGCATTTCTTACCTAAACCACCCCCGTCTCCATTCCGTGTGTGTACCCTCACTTGGAAAAAGCATGCTTTTCGCTTGACTGAATCGATGGCAACACTAACTTAACAATTGGTACAACTAATGGGGGCCGGTCAGTTGTGTTATGAGCTATTCAGAGAAGAACATCAATCCGGGATTCCCCGGAAAAGGCGGACGCGGCTGTCTTGGCGCATGTATCTCGGTTTTTATGTCTTTCGGGCTTTGGCTGAACGCCAGCTCAGCCGAGCGGGGGCTGATTTCAGGACAGACATTCCCACCGAGCGCGACTCAGTTCAGGGTTCCCGGTGCCATGGAGATTCAACACGAGTTGGGTGATGGGCTCTTCTGCCTGTATAGCCCCACCCTATCGTCAGCTATGGCGCTGGAGCGAGTGATTGGGGAATTCAATATACTTGTCATACTTGTGCGTCTGCCGTCAGATTCTCCGAATGTGCAAATTGTTTATGCTCCAAGCAGTCCATTAAATCCTGATCCTGAACCGGTAACGGTTCCAAAAGCAGAGAGCATTTTTTTTGATAACCGTTACCCGGATCAATGGAATACACCACAATTCGTGATCGCTCCGGCATCTTCCTACCAGAACTATAGTACCATCACATTGAACGACTTCTTCCGTGAGGCCTCATACGACAAGATGCGCATCACTGGCCAGGTGGGAGGGGTTTATGTTCTAAACCTTCCCGCAGAATCCAATTTTTTTGAGATATATGAACCGGCGATAGATTCGGCAGCCAGCGCCGGTTTCAATGTTCAGTGGGGCGGGATGGCTGATCCCACAAACCTGACAGGCGACTTTGATAAGGTGGTTATCGTGTCCACAATGCGACCGGTTCCACTGGGGGGCGTCGCCATGGGCCGCAAAGTCGTCTGGCTTAACGGAAGGATCACCCTGGGCGTTTGCGCTCATGAGCTGGGTCACACGTTTGGCGCCGGACACGCATCCGGTTGGTATTGTCTTGACCAATCATGGCCGCTTCTGGCGGACACAACCTGCGGTCCGATTGATGGATTCGCAGACATATTTGACCCGATGGGCAGCGGCATTGGTCATTACAACGCGCGTCTGAAGGAACTGTTCGGCTGGCTCGACTCAAGCCAGTTCTTGAACGTCACCGCTAGCGGCCAGTATACGCTGACCCCGCTGGAAACCTCCGATGGACTTAAAGCCTTGCTTTTCGGTCGTGACAACTCCTACTACTACTTCCAGTTTCGCCGCTATATCGGATTCGATGAGAACTACGCCCACTGGAACAAGCCCTACGGCGTGGATTGGACAAACGTTGATGGGCTTTTCGCGCA
>JACZUZ010000205.1 GCA_022572905.1 Candidatus Zixiibacteriota bacterium
TGGAAAGACTGATTGGCAAGGCTGAAGAGGCAGAGTTTCGACTCAAGGACTACAACCGCGCGGCAGAGTTATATCGCTTGGCGCTTAATGGCGCCAAAGAAAATAACACGAGGGCTGACTTATTGATGCGCATAGCCAGAGTTTCCATCCGCGCCGAAAACTTCTCTCAAGCTCTTGAAGCATTTCGAAGCGTTTCCGAAAAATACAATCAATCCAGGCTCCCCGGTGGTCTGCCGGGTGGTTTGGCGTCCCGACTCGAACTCATTGGATTAACCATACGTACTGGTGATACTGTGGGCGCAATCGAGATGACTCATAATCTGTACAAAGACCTTCTTGCAAGTGTGTGGACTCTTAATAAATCGCAGTTCAATCTGGCTAGAAAAAAAATTGAATCAGACGCAGCAAACATGAGCAGCTTCTTCGCAGGTGGAGACATAAGCGCTATAAGCAAAATAGATCGACTGAGTCAGGAAGCTGACTCTCTTATTTCTCGCACTGATTTCCTGCTCGAACTCAGCAATTTGTTGTCCGCGGTCGTTCTGGATCTTAAGCGAGATCACCTTGACAATATAAACTTAAATAGTCGCCGGATTATTGAAGACAACAATCATCGATATTTGCTTTTATTAGCCGGAGGGGCGGAACATACCAATAGCGACATTATCTGTTTCGGAGCTCTCATTGATGACGACGTTTTGCTGAACACTGTCATATCGAATATTGTCAATAGTCTTCCATTGGGAGAAAACCACTCGCTCATAATTTCAAATGATGTGGGCGAGAGGCTCTATGGGGAGCCACCGCCCGATGAGTCCCGTTTGACTGCCACGCGCGGATTTGAGGGTAGTTTTCCTTCCTGGATGATTGAGTTGCATCAGGTTGACCTCAGATTTTTTGAACAAATTCTTTCGTCGCGTCGTTCGATTTATGTTTATGCGCTAGTAATCGTAATGATTGCTCTTACGCTTGGCGCAATCATGACAGCCCGGATAATGAGCCGAGAGTTGGAGTTGGCTCGTTTGAAATCTGACTTCGTTTCTACGGTTTCGCACGAATTCAGAAGCCCGCTGACTTCGATCCGTCAGCTCTCGGAGATGCTTCAGTCCGGACGAGTTCAATCGGAAGAACGCCGCAACCATTACTACGATGTTATACTAGAACAGAGCGAGCGTCTCTCGCTAATGGTCAGCAATATTCTTGATTTGGTCAGGATTGATGAAAAGCGTTTTCGTTTGAACCGTGAATACGTTCGTGTCGAAGAACTGTTGGGAGCGATTATTACCAGAGCCAGTCAGATGGTGGGTGATAAAGAGGCGCCGGTCAGGCTATGCATCGCAGATTCGCTTCCGGCAATCATGATTGATCCGGATGCTATCACTCTCGTCATGAACAATCTTATCGACAACGCAATAAAATATTCGGGTGAATCGATGGAGGTAACGGTTAAGGCTTTTCACGATGATAATGACCTGTTTATAACTGTGAAGGACAACGGGATAGGAATACCTAAGAACGAGACCGAAAAAGTATTCGAACGCTTTTACCGCCGTGGAGATGAACTGACCCGCAGAGTAAAGGGATCCGGTCTGGGTCTTTCGCTGGTCAGGGAGCTGGTTGGGGCTCACGGAGGAACGGTCAATGTTGTCAGTGAAGTCAACAAAGGGAGTCTGTTTACGATTCGGTTGCCTCTAACAAAGGATGAGAGTAACAAAAATGGCTGATATTCTTATAATCGAAGACGAAGAAAGCATCCTGATGGCGCTTGAGGATGATCTGACGTTTGAGGGTTACAGCGTAACTACAGCGACCGATGGCGAATCCGGCTTTTCCGCGGCTAGCGAGAAAAGATACGACCTTCTAATACTTGATATTATGCTCCCGAAAATGAACGGTTTTGATGTTTGCAAGAAGCTAAGAGCGACCGGCGTAACAACTCCGATCATTATGCTGACCGCGCGCGGGCAAGAGGTAGATCGCGTACTTGGACTGGAGCTGGGAGCCGATGATTACGTCACCAAACCATTCAGTCCGCGGGAGTTGCTGGCGCGTATCAAGGCCATACTTAGACGCGTGAACCAGACGCGGCAGACGGCTGATATGATCAAATTTGGCGTCGTTGAAGTTGATTTCAGGAAATACGAAGTCCGAAAAAACGGCAAGTCAGTGTATCTGACATCGTTAGAGTTTTCCCTCCTGAAATTCCTGGTTGAAAATTCCGACCGGGCGCTCAGTCGCAATGATATTCTGGACGGCGTCTGGGGAGATGATGTTCATGTCTTTGACAGAACTGTCGACACGCATATCGGACATTTGCGCAAGAAAATAGAGGATAATCCGGATAAGCCGCGGCATATCTTGAGCGTGCGCGGAGTAGGATACCGTTTTAGCCGCCAGTGATGTCTTCACGAAAACTTCACAAAAAGTTCACAAACTCTTCATACGTGAGCGTCGCCCAACCCGTATTCTTGCTCCTGAGAGAATTAATGGTTTTAAACCCAACTTATTTCAAAAGGAGAGAAACAGTGAACAAACTCAATCAACTTCGACCAAAGGCACAGTATCCGATTATCGCTCTTTCGGTTCTAGCCTCACTCTTATTGCTTGCTGTATTTACAGTAGGTTGTTCCGAACGAAATCTATCGACGCTTTCATCTTATGACGCATCGAATCTTTCTGAGGCTCCAACTCTGACTGAGAGCGAGCAAGCTCAGTTCGATATTCCCTTGCTGATGAAACCAGGAGGCTCGAGTGATGCCACTTATCGGGTGACTTTTTCAGGAGACATAACCGGTGGACCCTCCGAAAATACCATAGCGGCAAAACCCAACTCTTCGTCGGTCCCGGTCAACCCTATAGAGCTCAACTTAGCTTATTTCCAGACTGCGCTAGCTGACGGAGGAAGCTGTTTTAGCGTTGGCGCATACAGCGGTCCCCTTCAGATTCATATAGAGAAGAATACCGTAGATTCAGCTCAGTCGCATTTCTATTTTCGGGCGACTGGCTCTGACGGAGTGACTGAAATAAAATATGTGTTAACGATGAATGGGAAGTTCGCCGATCCAAATAATTTCCCACCGGCAGACGGCACTCAGAACACAATCATGATGACGGATTGGGATATGGCAATTGGAGCTTCGAAGAAAGATGGGAAAATCGCCTGCACTGGTGAGGGGACATTCAGCTCTGGAGTTACGATTTTGATCGAGCGTATCAGTTAATAGAATTTCGAGGCTTTATAAGATGAACATTTCCAAAACGAGGAGATTTCAAAATGAAAAAATATAAAACTATAATCGGTATCGTCGCTTTGTTCCTGGTAACAGTTATTGCATTTGCCAATGCGCAGACCAGCCCGGAAGAACTACTTGAATCAGGAGTGTATAAGGCGGAAGTTAAAGGCGAACTTCAGGAGGCTATCAATATCTTTGAACAGATTCTCGCAAAGCACTCCGGGAATCGTCCTGTGGCCGCACAAGCTCTTCTTCATCTCGGCTCCAGTTACGAAAAGCTCGGTAACCTAAAAGCCGAGGAGACATATCAACGACTCATTAACGAGTTCGGCGATCAACAGATTGCGGTATCCGAGGCTCGCATACGACTGCAGAAAATACGCTATGATGAACTCGCCAATGAAGTTCAAAGCAAAGACGCCGAGCCGAGCTATCAATTAGCTCTCGATGATGATGTACCCTCAGCGCATCCTCTCCGTGAAAAGCAATTTGATTTATCTCCGGACGGTAAGAGAATTGTATATCAGGGTAAAGAAGGTCTCTATGTCTCAGACAATTCCGGGACGCTTCGACATAGGATAGTCGCTCATAATCCTGACTTTAATCAATGGCAGGTTATATGGCCGCATGTCGGCCAACCTCGTTGGTCACTCGATGGAAAGTGGATTGCCTATCTGACTGGCAAGCGCCCACCTTCAAAACCGGATGAAGATCCGAAGGAATACGTGCATGCTCTGGCGCTTGTCAGACCTGATGGTAAACAAGGCCGAGTTCTGACTCCCATTTTGGATCGTCAGCCCACCGGCGGTTTTTGCTGGCTACCGGATGGAAGTGGGTTGACATATCTCACGCGCGAAGGAGTGCGAACTATTAATCTTGATGGGAAGCTAATCAGATCCATAGAGGGTAAACATAATCACTTCACCAAGATTTGGGGATACTCTCCAGATGGGCGCTGGCTCTTGTTCCACAAGAAAACTGGCGGCAGAGACGCCAGTAACTCCGAGACCGATATCTATGTTATACCCGCCGAGGGGGGTGAATCTGTATGGGTTACGCAGTCCGTTGGTCGTAATGGTCATCCGACCTGGAGCGCTGATGGAGGCACGATTTATTTTATTTCGGGGCGTTCGAAGAATTTGAATATCTGGAAGGTTTCGTTTGACTCGCAATCTGGAAAGGTGGCGGATGATTTCGAGCAAGTGACATTCTATTCTGATGCAAGAATTATGTTTCCAATCACAGCCGGAAGCGAAAACAGAATTTTGTTCGCCCTTGATAAGAAGATGAACACCATCCATGTCGCTGATGTTGCTGATCCCAAAACCTATGCGACACTAGCCCGAGGAATAAATCCCGCTCTGTCTCCTGACGGAAAGTTTATTTACTATGTAGGTGAAGGTTCAGCCGATGAAGACCAAGGGATATTCGCCGTAGCTTCTGACAATGGAATACCGCGAAGATTGACGAAAGTCAAACCGGCGTCGGCCCAAAAAGATCTTTCTCCGGACGGTCGCACACTAGCGTACTTCAGCGACTTCGAAGGCGGGCGAGGGCTCTATGTACTTTCAGTCGAGGGTGGAGAACCGCGCTTACTCATGAAAAACGAGTGCTCAAATTGTTGTGTC
>JACZUZ010000206.1 GCA_022572905.1 Candidatus Zixiibacteriota bacterium
CCGCGGCTTCGACTTTGCCATCCTTCATAATAACGCCGGTTCCCACATCAATCAGAGCTATTCCGTTCGCCAAGCAAAGATTACACGCCGCAAAACGGCTTGAGACATTGTCAGTGGCGCTGAAGATGACGTCACACTCTTTGAATTTTCGCTGAACACTCTCATCCAGGAAATTCCCGTTTACCGCGGAGAAGTCCTGCAACGTATTAAATCTGCTTATTGTCCGAGCGGCAAGATCGGTCTTCAGTAACGCGCGCTTAGCGTCTTTATAATTAGCCCCCACCACTCGGTTAAGATTTGTGAATTCTAAAACATCGTCGTCAGCGATTACAATTTTCCCCGGTAAAAGCCGCATGATCATTTCCACGAGAATAGATCCGATACCTCCAAGACCGATAATTCCCATCGTCAATGTCGAAATAATTCTTTGAGCGTATTCTCCAATCACGGGAATATGTCTATCGTTAATCTTTTCTAAAGAAGCACCCCCTCTCACTGAAACGCTCAGCCTCGACCTTCCCATTGGTGAAATTATTTTCATTAGCTCCGCCTTTCGTTTACAGAATCATGACTTTCGCAATCAACCCAAACGACCTCTCCTGATAATTCCACGTCCTAGCGCTCAGAAAACCGGGCTCTTTTCCATGGACTATGTATGCCACCTGAACTCCCGGAAGGTATGTGCGTAAATATGGACCCTTTACATGTCGCGCTTCATGGTCATCTATTCCGCTGAAATCCACATCAGTCTGCCAGGGGTGAGTGTGGATATCAAGCAGATGCAGCCTTTCTTTTTCACAACGCTTAAAACACTTCTCCAGAAAACCGCTCTTTAATCCGACTCGCGCCGGTGAGCGGATCTCATAATCAGCTTTTGATGGAATCTCAACACCTCCCACGAGCAATCGCTCCGAAGCTCCGGTCCGTACTTTCCGGAAAAACGCTATCGCCATCGCTTCGCAGGAAGTGTCGGCGTACAAATGATCGGTGATTTTGTCAAAGTCGCTCCGACGAAACACTATGGTCCGACTTTTTCTCATTCTATTCTATCTCCAGCCTGAGTCATGCTCAGATGTAGCGCATCCAGAACATCAATTAGTGTGGTTCCCTTGATCAACCGTCTGGATGGTTTCCAGTTGGAGCCGATATGGAAAGAATACCTCGCCCACCTCAGATGACTTAGATCATTGAATCCTTTATTCTCGTAATAGTGGGTTGGTTTTGCCCCACAGATTGACTTCAATCCTTTATTGATATAGAACCGATCAGGAGCCGTCACAAAAATATTCGCTGGGTTGTCAAAGACGATCAGTAACGGCGTGTTCGTCTGCTTCCAATTGGATGGCAACGGATAGTCTCGAATGCGGATATAAGCGACATTAGTGATATCCATTTGAATGTTACTTTTTCCGAAAATTTGGCTCAATAAATTTGCATTGTAGGCGAGCCAGGTTAAGTGATCATTTAATGCCATCTTTACTCCTCCAAGAGTAGCCCCCTTTTAGGATGATGAGACTTAGCATACTCAACCGTTTGAGAACACTATCGGCGGGCGCTCTCCAGAAGACGGAGATTCTTTTGAAGTTTCGTCATTTACAATGATTGTCGGTTGATCGACAACTCTCGATTCACCGCGAGGAACTACGTTGACCGGTATGTTTCTAACTCGGTCATCCACCTCAAAGTATTCCTTGATGCGATTAAAAATTCCCATTAGATGCCTCCTTCAAAAGAGTTAATAGTTGTCGACCACATTCGGCCGTGTTAGTTCCTGTGTAGAATTCTGAATGTTATTACTACAAAACTCAGCTCAACGCCCCAGAGGAGCGTGCCCTTGACTCCCGCATACCGACAAGAGTTTCGGGTGAGCCATAGAGCGTCCGGTCCGGGAATAATCGTGTTATCGTCTATCCATGATAACCAGAGCGGATAAGTCAGGAGCGCCAACAATAACGCTATACGATGCCAGTGAATTAAATATGTTCGCCCGGGCGGTGTGTCAGGATCAAGCAGCTCTGTGTCATCCGGGCGGCTCTGAATGATTCGATAGAAACCGTACATGGCTATTCCGAGCAAAACTATTCTCATGAATGTTGCCATACCAGAGCAGTCAATACAAAAGGGTAAAGTCTCGCCAACACGCAGATAAGCCCCACACTGATCAATCCAGAGCCAAGCCAAACTACATCCCAGAAAGAGGGCGATTATCTTAAGTGCCTTCACTTTGCTACCTCCAAGAACTCAATCAAGTCGCCTGCCAGCGCAATACTGACTTTACAAGGATAATTCCATTCTACTTCCGGAGGGCTCACCGCTTTGTCCAGCGCCTTCTTCATTTTTCGGTCGGTCACCGCCATGATCATCTCAGCGGGTAGCGGTTCTCCGTCCGAATTCTTTTCGATATTTATGATTTCTTTTTCCACTGGCCTGCTGGCGCACACTTCAATGAATAGAACTGATTCACCAATACTCAGGCGTAGGTCGACCAGTTTTCCGTTCGGGCGGCAGTGTTCAATTTCCGTTTCAAATCCCAGGCGCTTATAAGTGTCGGCTATTCGATGGACACAAAATTTATGCAAATAATCGCCCTTCGACGGCCACTTTGGACGCGCGAGATTCAAGTATTCATACCCCCGATTAGTAATCTCCCATAGACAGATATTTGTTTTGGCCCGAGCTAAATGATGTTTCTTAATAAGACCGGCGTCTAAGGCTTCTTTCTCCGCTTGCAGAAGAGTTGCGCCACCTTTTATTCCACTGATTTTGACCGCCTCATTCCGAAATAGAAACTGTACGCTATGCTCAGCCTGAGTTCTCATTATCTTGAGCGCATTTTGCAGACGTATTGATTTCACCAAGTGATTGCTCGTAATCTCCGTGCTAGTCTCTGTAAGCGTTCTTGCGTTACTTGCATCGGTTTCCACGACCATAGTCCGGTTCGTTTCAATTTGATCATTACTCGAGACAGAATGACAAACGTTAGTCGAATTCTCGCCGTAGAGCGTCTTTTGAGACGCTTTAGACAGTTCACGGATCTCATCTATGGTCAAGCGTTTACTCATCACACAGGCCTTTCGATCTGAACTGTAAATGGATGCGGATGACGAATATCCTTCACCACGGCGGAACCTGGCTGGCTAATTGTTCGCATAAAGTCACGCTGAGCGCGGTTCAGACCGACGGCTGACCCGAACGCCTCGTAGTCGGCCCCATGACCGAAGCCACCCACGGCAATCTTTATGGCGGTATTGGCGAATATCTCATCCGCCAGATTCATTGACTGACTAGCGAAGATCACACCTATACCAAACGCCCGCGCCTGTTGGAAATAGTCCAGTAATATAGAAGTCTTTTTTGTGGCCGTCTTCGGGAATATCATAGACGCTTCATCTAGTACAATAAGCGTCTCAAGGTTATCGCTGCGGAGGTTATTACAAATGCGATAGAGAAGGACTTTCGCAAAATATATGGTAATACAGAGGCTCTGGGTTGTGCTGGCAAGACCCGACAGACTCAGCGCCCAGTCAGATTCAATGAGTCTTCCCCAATCCGGTCGTTGTCGGGAAGCAGCCGCGTCACCTATAATCTCTATGAGCGAACGGATACGGTGACCCAATCTCAAAGCAGCTTCTTTTTGGCTTCCCTTAGATTTACTTGAAATGACAAACAGAACCCGAGAGAGATCTCGCAGTGTCGGATAGTTCTTTCCATTCATAATTCATTCCCCACTAAGATTACACATGATGTCAACCAGCATCGCCTGAGAGGCTACTCTTAATTCAAAATTCGTAGCCAGTATCTCTGCCAGAATGTTGAACCATATCTTGTCGCTGACTCCTGGAGGAGGAGCGATCCAGTTGTCTTTGAAATCCTCTAATAAGAAATAGAGAAACTTAAATTCCAGCGCTAAATCGTAGAAATCCTGTTTCCGGTCAAATATCATGATCACTTCTATGCCCTCCTCAGGAGTTGTTTTAGAATCAGCTTTATCGTTTCAGATTTTCCGCCACCAGTTCTACCGCAGATTACCATGTGCTCTGTTAGAGCCTTTGCGGAAATCCCCCACATCGCTCCAGTATGGCACACGGTTCCAAGTTCGATGCTTCCTGTGACCCTTTTTCTAGAATCAGGATTCGAGCGACGGAACGGTTCAGGATTCAGTATTTCTTTAACGTCCGCGGAGTGGATTTCACTTTCTACGAATCTTGCGCATTCAATGTCCGAAGGATTAACCGACAATTGTTGTAGAGCTGAATGGACTATCGGATCGGAGCTGATGCCACGCTTAGCGCATTCAAGCCACAATTGAGAATAATTGATACGCTTTGGCTTTTGTCGGGTGCCGCCTAAGCCTCTATATTTTCTTAATGACATAATTATCCCAAGCGCTCCACAAATGGATCGATAAACAGTTTCCGCAGGATCAAAACCCACCGTCTACGCGCCAGATAATTTGCGCAAGCTGGACAGACTATTATATTGTTTCGTTGACTGGCGCATGGTCTACAGACTATCTGCCAACAGAGCTCACAGGCGGCAATCATCTCTCCAGTGACGAAACCTAGGCAACTCTGACACTGGCCGGCCACGTCGGTAGGCTGATGCGGCGTCAGACCTTTGATTACCGGCGATTCAATGTCGTGGCGAGACGCTATATTTCCGTCGTCGAAGAAAACCGAGTGTTCCTCGCTGCTAAAAGAAAGGGAACCGTCTTTACTTCGAAAGTGGCTGGACTCTTTTCGAATACGCTGGCGTGGGTTTTCTCTTGACATAATTATGTATTCTCTCGCGGCGCTTTACATGCTTTCAGTTAGCATGAGATGCCCGAAAAAGCATAACACTTTATTCCG
>JACZUZ010000207.1 GCA_022572905.1 Candidatus Zixiibacteriota bacterium
CGCTGGTTGACCGCGTTCATCGCGAGCTTTCAAGCGCCGATCTGGAATCAATCTCTGGAGTGTATCACAGCTGGCGCAACGCGGATGGCGACTACGAAGACAAAGCTGGCTGGTGGAAGTCGGCAACGCTTGAGGAGATCAAAGGTCACAGGTATGTCTTGACACCGGGGCGTTATGTCGGCGCTGAAGAATTAGAAAATGACGGTATCCCGTTTGAGGAGAAAATGACCGAATTGTCGGCTAATCTTTACGAGCAGTTCGACAAGTCTGACAAACTTGAAGCCACGATCAAAAAGAATTTAGAGGCTTTGGGCTATGGCGATTGATTGGCGACAAACTACTTGGGGAGAAGAAATATCGCTCGAGTATGGCAAGAGTCTACGAGATTACAAAGATGTCAAGGGACAGTTTCGAGTATACGGGACAAACGGCCCTGTAGGTTGGACAACTGATCCTCTCGCACCTGGGCCAGGTGTAATACTCGGTCGAAAGGGAGCATATCGGGGTGTCGAATACTCGAAAGAACCATTCTTTGTTATTGATACTGCATACTATGTTAAACCAAAGACCGATCTCAATATGCGATGGTTGTATTATGCGATAAAGCACTACAAACTTGGAGAGATTGACGACGGCTCACCTATACCATCGACAACTCGATCCGCTGTGTATGTTCGTGCCCTACAAGTCCCCTCTTCAGAAATCCAACGCGCCATCGCTCACATTCTCGGTTCGCTGGACGACAAGATTGAGTTGAACCGACAAATGAACCGCACGCTTGAGAAAATGGCGCAGGCGATTTTCAAGAGCTGGTTTATCGAGTTCGACCCGGTTCACGCCAAAGCCGAAGGCCGCGAAACAGGATTGCCCAAAAAAATCGCCGACCTCTTCCCCGATAGCTTTGAAGACTCCGAGCTTGGAGAAATTCCGAAGGGGTGGACAACTGGCAAGCTGGCTGATCTAACGGACAATCCGAAACGAAGCCAAAAACCGGGAGACGTCTCACCAAGAACACCCTATATTGGCCTGAAGCACCTGCCAAGGAAAAGCATTGCACTCGACTCTTGGGGATTTGCAGACGAGGTCGACAGCCAAAAATCGTACTTCCATAAGGGAGAAATCCTCTTCGGGAAACTACGACCTTACTTTCATAAGACGGGGATTGCTCCCACTGATGGTGTTTGCTCCACGGATATTCTTGTCTTATGTCCAAAAGAAGCGCAGTGGAAAAGCTACGTTCTGTTTCTGGTTTCCACCAAGGCGTTTGTAGATTTCACCGATTCTCATTCTGCTGGAACCAAAATGCCCAGAACAAACTGGAAGGACATGAGTAAGTATCCTATCACTCTACCACCGCAAGACTTGATGGAAGTGTTTGAAAATACGTGTTCAAAGTACACTGAACGGATCGTCGAAAACATTATTGAAAGCAGAACCTTGAGTCAAACTCGCGACACGCTCCTCCCCAAACTCATCTCCGGAGAACTGACTATCCCGGACGCGAAGAAACTGCTGGAGGGTGTTGGATGACCAAACGAATCAGACGCTTTGGCTCACTCAAGAACGAATTGATCAGCAAGTCGCGTGAGGCGGTACTTGCAGCTGTCCAGATTTTCAATAATCCCAACATCTCTTTTAAGGCTGAATCATATATCGTTTTGATGATAATCGGCTGGACATATTTGCTACACGCATACTATCGAGAAAAAGGTGTCGAGCACAGATATTTCAAACAACGAGGGCAACGACGGCGATTCGATAGAACTAAGAAAGGCGCTTTCAAATATTGGGAGCTTGAGCAGTGCCTCAGGGAGAAATTATCTCCTATCGACAAGGACACATCAAACAACTTGCGTTTTCTAATTGGCCTGCGACATGAGATAGAACATCAAATGACAACGCGAATCGACGACCTGCTCAGCGCAAGATTTCAAGCCTGTTGTCTGAATTTCAACACCTACATCCAGAAACTATTCGGCGAAGAATTAGGTATTGACAAACATCTTTCATTCAGCCTTCAATTCTCTACTATCGAAAGTGAACAGAAGGACATGTTGGCCGATCACCCGGAATTACCCGCAAATATTCAAGGATACATCAAAGATTTCGACCAAGCTCTAACCGAAAAAGAATACGATAATCAACGGTACGCATATCGAATTCTATTCGTTCCGAAAACAGCGAACCGTGTTGGGCAAGCCGATCGGGTAATTGAGTTTGTTAAGAGCGACTCTCCGCTCGCTGAGAATCTTAATATTGAGTATGCGATGATCAGAGAAACGGAGAGAAAAAAGTATCTCCCCAAGCAAATAGTTAAGATCATGAAATCGGAAGGCTATAAGCGATTTACCATACACAAACACACAATACTGTGGAAATCAATGGACGCGAAGAAGAACCACAAAGGTTTCGGAACGATAGTTACCGGCACACATTGGTGTTGGTATGAAACATGGGTTGAGGAAGTGCGGAAGCATTGCTCCGAAAACGCCAGGGACTACAAATGACAAAAATTACCGAAGACAGTATAGAACAGACCGCCCTGGATTGGCTGGAGAGTCTCGGCTATGAGATATCGTACGGGCCGGATATTGCCTTTGACGGTTCAACTCCTGAACGAGATGAGCAGGCGAACTATGCTGATGTTGTTCTCGTCGGACGGCTTCGCTCCGCGCTGGAACAAATCAATCCGACCTTGCCTACTGATGCAATCGACGAAGCAATCCGAAAAGTCACACGACCGGAGAGCCCGTCACTAATTGAGAACAACCGGGCATTTCAAAAGGCGCTCACCGAGGGTGTTGATGTTTCGTGGATGGGCGCTGATGGCGAGAAACACGATAAAGTGTGGCTTGCGGACTCGGTCAATCCTGAGAACAACAACTGGCTGGCGGTAAATCAGTTCACCATTATCGAAGACAAACGCCAGCGGCGCCCGGATATTGTGTTGTTCGTCAATGGTCTGCCGTTGGTGGTGATTGAACTGAAGAACGCCGCAGATGAAAACGCCACAATCCGCAACGCGTTCAATCAACTGCAAACCTACAAAGAGCAAATCCCATCATTGTTCATATACAATCAGCTTCTCATAATCTCCGATGGAATGCAGGCGCGAGCCGGGACATTGACAGCTGGCTGGGATCGTTTTATGCCCTGGCGCACAATTGACGGAACAGACCTTTACCGCGAACCCGGAAGCGAGAAACAATCGGACGGTGTTATGCAACCCGGTTTGGAAACTGTGCTCAAAGGAATGTTCGACCGTAAGCGCTTTCTGGACTATTGCCCGAATTTCATCACCTTCGAAGACGAAGGCGGTGACACTACAACAATCGCAAAAAAAGCCGCTGGTTACCATCAGTATCACGCAGTGAACAAAGCGGTTAAATGCACACTTGAAGCGACAGCAGAATCCGGTGATCGACGGATTGGTGTTATCTGGCACACGCAGGGTTCGGGTAAGAGTTTGTCGATGGTGTTCTATGCCGGAAAGATAATCAAAGACGCGGCGATGGAAAACCCAACAGTCGTACTCCTGACCGACCGCAACGATCTGGACGACCAACTCTTTGGAACATTCTCTGCGAACAAAGACTTGCTCCGGCAAACTCCTGTCCAGGCTGAGAGTCGTGCCAATTTGCGCGAACTGCTCACAGTGAGTTCTGGTGGAGTGATTTTCACAACGATTCAGAAATTTCTGCGTGAGAAGAACGGAGACGGAGACCCTGAACTGTCCGCGCGGCGCAATATTGTGGTAATCGCAGATGAAGCGCACAGAAGCCAGTATGACTTCATCGACGGTTTAGCCCGGCATATGCACGACGCTCTGCCGAATGCTTCGTTTATCGGCTTTACCGGCACCCCGATTGAAAGCGCCGACAAGAACACACGCGCGGTCTTCGGCGATTACATCGACAAATACGACATACTCCGCGCGGTTGAAGACGGCGCAACGGTTCCGATTTACTATGAAAGCCGCTTGGCGCGCATTGAATTGAACGAGGACGAAAGACCGACCATTGATCCTGAGTTCGAAGAGATCACCGAGGGAGAAGAAGAAGAGAGCCGCAAACAGCGAATGCGCACCAAGTGGGCTTCGATCGAAGCGATGGTCGGAACTGAGAAGCGCATTGGTCTTGTGGCGGCGGATCTCGTGGAGCACTTTGAGGCCCGACAGGAGACGATGGACGGCAAAGCGCTGATCGTGTGTATGAGCCGTCGTATCTGTGTTGATATGTACAATGCTCTAATCAAACTGCGCCCTGGCTGGCACGGTGATGATGACACGGATGGCAAGATCAAGATTGTAATGTCTGGTTCGGCTTCTGATGAGTTGTCCTGGCAATCGCACATTCGAACCAAGCGCGCACGCGAGGCAATGGCCAAGCGATACAAAGACGCGAAGGACGAACTGAAGATTGTGATTGTTCGTGATATGTGGCTGACCGGTTTTGATTGCCCGAGTATGCACACGATGTATGTGGATAAGCCAATGAATGGCCACAATCTAATGCAGGCCATCGCTCGCGTGAACCGAGTATTCCATGACAAGCCGGGAGGCCGTGTTGTCGATTATCTCGGCCTCGCTGACGCGTTGAAACGAGCGCTTGCCAACTACACCGAGAGTGGCGGTAAAGGCGACGCTACAATCAATCAAGAAGAAGCCGTAGCGGTAATGCTGGAGAAGTACGAGATAGTCTGTGATTTGCTACACGGCTTTGATTATTCCTCGATAGTTAAGTTGTCAGGCGGCGAACGGATGAGTGGAATCGCCCAGATGATGGAGTTCATTCTGGAGCTTGAGGATAGAAAGAAAAATTATCTTCAGTTTGTGACTACTCTGTC
>JACZUZ010000208.1 GCA_022572905.1 Candidatus Zixiibacteriota bacterium
CTACGCCGGTTGTTGCGCCGTCTGTTCGGCAAGCTCCTCGAGGACACTCTGCTTCATCGTGAAGCTTTCCTTGTCGGTCGGGAATGCCTGAGTTTGCACGTCGCCTGCATATTCGGCGACCGCCGCCTTGATTTCGTCGCCAATGTTGGCATAGCGACGCGCGTGCTTTGGAACGAAGTCCGAGAACAGCCCCAGAAGGTCATGAAAGACCTGCACCTGACCGTCGCAATGCACCCCCGCGCCGATTCCGATAGTGGGGATAGTCAGCCGTTCTGTGATTAACGCAGCCAGAGGAGCGGGAACGCACTCCAACACGATTGAATAAGCTCCGGCCTCTTCCAACGCCCTCGCGTCCTCCAATATCTCGATGGCTTCTCTGGAAGACTTGCCCTGAACGCGATAACCCCCAAGCTGGTTGACGGCCTGTGGAGTCAAGCCGATGTGTCCCATGACCGGGATGCCGGACTGCACGATGCGCCGCACGGTCTCGGCCATTCGCTGGCCGCCTTCCAGCTTGACCGCTTCCGCTAACGCCTCCTTTATGAATCGCCCGGATGTCGCAATGGCCTGCTCTTTAGAAATGTGATAGCTCATAAAGGGCAAATCGGCGATCACTAACGCATAACGACATCCTCTGGTAACCGCCGAAGTATGATCCAGCATTGTCTCGGTGGTAATCGGGAGAGTATTCTTGTGTCCATGTATGACCATCGCAGCGCTGTCGCCAACCAAAAGCATATCGACTCCGGCCTGATCCAATAATTTTGCGGTGTAGAAGTCATACGCCGTCAGCATCGAAATCTTTTCTCCGCGCTCTTTCTTGGCGAGAATAGATGCGATCCTAATTTTCTTGCGTTTGTCTATTTGTTCTTGCGGCATGTCTTTGTATTTAATGAAATGAATCCTATTTATAATCCAGCTCAAGTCCCGACGCGGGAGTGTAGTATCTCTTGCCCGAGCCGGGTTTTCTTACCTGCTCAACCAAATCATCCAGATGGGAGGAATTGTTAACAAAATCGATATTATCAGTTTTTACCACCAGAAGAGGCGTGTCTGTGTAGTGAAAGAAAAAGAAATTGTAGGCGTCGTTTAGTTTCTCAATGTATTTCTCATCGAGCGATCGCTCAAAATCGACATCTCTGATCTTAATTCGAGCCATAATAGCCGCTGTCGAAGCCTGTAGGTAAATCACGAGGTCTGGTTTTGGTATGTCTTTCTCGAGGATTGGAGCCACTTTTTCGTACAATTTCAATTCTCTCTCCGAGAGTATCACCGACGCAAAGGGCGCGTCGCGAGCGAAGAGATAATCGGTTACTATACGCTGATTGAAAAGATCAAACGATCTTAAAGATTGCTGATGTTGAAACCGGCTCAACAAAAAGAAAACCTGAGTGGCGAAAGCATAGCGCTCGCGGTCGCGATAGAAATCTTTCAAGAATGGGTTTTCATATCCATCTTCAAGCTCCAGTCTTGCGTCGATTTTTTCCGCAAGAGCTTTGGCAAATGAAGTCTTTCCGACTCCGATAACGCCTTCAACGGCTATGTAGCGCGGCTCACTAAGATTGGACGGTGAATTCATATCGCTCCGGCAATGGTTTAGTATCCAATCTGTTCAAACACTTCTGGTATGGTTCATCGGTCATTGGGTTCAGCATTCTACAGTTTAACTCCAAAAGTGGAATTAGCGCAAACGCTCTCTCGGTCAATCGAGGATGGGGAACATTCAGCTCAGTTCCTGAGATTATTTCTCTTCCGAATAATAATATGTCTATATCAATTATTCTGGAAGCGTAATCGCTCTTTTTTATACGGCCCATTAAACGTTCTATTTTTTCTGTTTCCTCAAGTAACTCTTGCGGTGATCCGGGATAGCGACATTCAAGGGCCTGATTCAAAAAGTCCGGTGTTCCGGGCGCCATACCCTTCGCCAGTGACGTATAAATTGCGCTGGACCTGACTATTTCAAAATTCTTGATTGAGCCAAGCAAATTTGCCGCTTCGAAAAGATTATCCGCTCGCGAACCGAGATTACTTCCCATGAGTATGTATATGTATTCATTCACGCTTTAATAATGCTCTAATCCGGGATAGTCAGATTGTTGTAGCGCCTACATTAACTTAGATGGGTCCGACTGCGCTCGGGTCACTTCGACTTCAATAAAATCGACATGCCCCGCGATCGGTGGAGTTCGTTTACGGACTCGCACGGTTACTTGATAAACCGAGAACTCGCTCAATATTTGCTTGGCGAGTTCCGCCGCCAGGCGCTCGATTAATGAATAGGCTTTGCCGGTGACGACAGTTTCGATCTTGTTATAAACAGCATGATAATCTATGGTGTCTGAAAGTTTATCAGAATCTCCCGGCTCCGCCAGATCCACACTTAGCTCACAATCTACTTCGAATCGTCGACCCGTTTCCTTTTCGGCTTCGGTCACGCCGTGATAGGCGTAGAAAACCATATTCGTGAGGCGAATTGTGTCCATATCTTATTTGAAACAGCACGGATCAAATGCCCTACCCCGTCCGCAATCCTCTCTCTTTTAAACGAGCCGTCGCTTCCTGATAATGAAGCGGTCCCACCGTCGATGTCAGGCGAATATATCCTTCGCCCATATCTCCGAACGCGATTCCGGGCAGGGAGATCAAACCATATTTTCTCAAAATTGATGCGGCGAACGAACGCGAAGATGCGCGACTGGGAATGCGCGCAAACAGATATGGAAACTCTCGGGAGCTGTTGACAGGTTCAAGGCCCAACTCTTCACAGAATCTTAGCGCTTCGGGCCAGGTTTCTCTAATTCTCGAACTGCTTGCTTTGAGGCTCTTGCCGGGATATTCGGCGAGAAGCGCTGCGGCATGTTTGGTCCAGTTTTCTTGTGGTCGCGTTCGAAATACTTCCGAGGCGGCTTTTAGTCCTGCGATCAAGTCTTTTGATCCAAGTGCGAATCCAAGAGGATTGGCAGGCTCCGCAGTCAGAAGCGAAATGGAGTAAAATTCCAGTCCGACTTTTCTGCCGCCCGGCGAGCGAAATAGAGTTGTGTTGTCAGATGTGGAATACGAATAGTAGGCCGCGTCATTCAGAATCAGCGTATTGTCGCGCGCCGCCATCCACAGGATTTCGTCCATTTCATCCGCATCAAGTCCCGCCCCGCTGGGGTTGTGTGGATTGTTCAGAAAAAACGTTTTGGCGGCCTTTCCCACCCGTTCGGTGAATTGCTTCATGCGAGGCTTGAACGATCTTTTTGCAGTCAGGGCATAGCCAATCGGCTCAGCTCCGAAGATCGTACAGACCTGGCGATAAATTGGATATCCGGGATTCGGATACAGCGCAATATCGCCCGGGTCGAGGAAGGCCATCGCCGCTAATGTCAAAAGATTTCGGACGCCGGAGCCCACGAAAACTTCTTTGGCCGGGTCTACGCGCGCCTCCAATTCCGAGCCAGCCCAATCGGCTATCGATTGCCGCAGCGCTTCCAGAGATTCCGTCGAAGCCGCCTTTTGGGGTTCGCTCCCTCTGTTCTCTTCTGAAGCGCTCTCTGTTAGAAATTCTGGACTCTTTCCCTCCAAGTCGCGATTCTTACCCCAGACTGGTCTGCCCAGGTCGATGGTTGATCGGTTTTTCGGGACGAGAGTTTTGATTTCTTTTGGGTAGAAGTCTCCCGGAGATTGGGGCATTTGAAAGAGCCTGTCCGCGCGATCAATGACAATTTTTTTTCTCATCATTCTGTTCTTCATTTTGGCTTGCTCGCCAGATTTTTCAAACGTCGAATCTCGTCGCTGGGCAAGCGATTCACTTTCCCCAGAGACTTGGAAATAGTCAGAACCTTGGCCAGCGCTTCGACTACCTCATGACGATGATACGCTTCTGTAAGACTGGCGCCAAGTGTGAGAAGTCCGTGATTTTTGAGAAGTATCGCATTCGCGCTTCCTGTGCCCTTAAGGAAAGGTCGAATGGATTCGGCCACAGCCGCGGTTCCCGGTGGGGCATAAGGAGCAAGAGGGATATGGCCCACATAAAGAAGCGTCTCGGGGAGAACGTCGTCAGCTAAGTCTATTCCGGAAACGCCACATGCGGTCGAATGGGGAGGATGGGAATGAACACAGGCCAGAATGTCGGGTCTTTGATCATATACCTCCAGATGCATCCCCAATTCGGACGACGGAATACCATCCGGCCGGGTTAGTTCTCCGAAACGCTCCACCACCACAAGTTCTTCGGGCTTCATCCTGCCCTTGGCGACACCGCTGGGCGTGATTATTATCCGGTCGTCCCCCAGCCGATGAGAAATATTGCCCTCGGCTCCCGCCAGAAAGCCTTTCTCATACAAGAGTCTTCCGGTTTCAATTATTTCTGAGCGAATTTCAGATTCTGTAATCATTTCAATATCCCTTGCTCGCGCGAAACATTCCCGCTTTTCTCGATAACTTCCGGAATGAGGAGGACTCGGCCGATCCGCGCGGCATCGATCGTCAATTTATTGGTGAAAACATATTTGGTCAATCACATCAGTCAAAAGAGAGACAATATACTCTCCCGGTCTCTGGCCGGGAACGCCACTCTCCCCCTCAAGAAATAACTTCGAGAAACTACCACGCCAAATCATGCGTATAAGAACTATGCGAACTATTACGATTTTAGAAGCTGAAGTGAATACGGAGTGCGTCCAAAGGTCGGAGAGAATTATCTTGACATTTGGCTCAGAAATAGTTATGCTACAAGGCTTTGCAAGAAGGGGATATTGTGGATCAGCAATCGAATAAAAATCAAGATCAAGAAGGGCTAGAACAAACGACCAAGACTGCGAAATTGAGGTCTGGAAGATCAAATCCCCG
>JACZUZ010000209.1 GCA_022572905.1 Candidatus Zixiibacteriota bacterium
GAGACAGGGATTCGAATTGGTTAACAATTGTAACTCGTTGAGTATCTTGTTGTTTCATGTTAATCAATTGGTTTGCAATGAGTTACTGATTCCATTGAGTTCAGTTTCTATAGAGTAATTTTGGCTGGTTTTGATCACGGGTTGGCACAAAATGGGCACAACCTTTTTTCTCCTAGATCGCCTTGATCGTCAATTATTCGATACCTGTTTTCCTAGCTTTCCCAAGATCCAAATAAACTACTCTTACTCGTGTGTCAAAGACACTGACCTTGGAAAGGTATTATTATCAAACCTGCTGGCAAATGCAGTGAAGATTTAACGACTTGAGACGAAAGTCATTTCCCTGGTCATTATAGACAACCCCGTCGGGCTTATTTGTCTACGAACCCGTCTGTCAATCAGCCAATTCAAGTATACAGTCGTTGGAGACCGGAACCAGAACGCTCCGATATCGAATTGAGCGGTAACATCACTGTAGAGTTCAACAAAGTGATTTGATGTAATCACGCCTGTGAATGAAACACCTGAATCTATCTTGATTCGAGGAATGTCAATTCTTGTCTCCGATATTCGCGCAAAGGAGAGAAGGTGGGCATTAATTTCGCCTCGGGTTCGAACATGAAGAGAGTGTATCGGAGCTGTTCTGTCTCCATATTCTTCTGCTTATACAACAATGCATGAGCCACTTAGTAGAGTCGCTTTATCATCAATGAGCGCTGTATAACCTGCTAGCAAATTCGCTCGTGTATATGAATTCTCTGAAAGAGTGAAAGTCGAGTCACTTATGACTGCTACTCCATCAAGAATCGATTTGCCTCCTATTGCGAACGATTCTCTTGTCGAAAACTTTACATTCCCTTCAAATCGACAGTTCTCACGTAAAGTGATCGTGCCGGTTGCATAGATGTGAACCGGACTTTCCCACACTGATAATGTGCAATTCACAAGTTCAAGATCACCATTAACACTCATTAACTCACTCGAAAGGATTTCTGCCAAATCAACTCCTTCGAATCTTTGAGTTCCGTAGTATGTGAAATCCATATTCTTTGAAAACTCTCTAAGCTCTTCCAACTCGTAATTGGCGACCCAGAGATCAAGCTCGGGGACGACACTATCAATATATGTCCAATCATCCACCACCGTTTGGGAGGGTCCTCTGCCTTGATAGAGACCCGCCCGTGGGTTACCAGCGACTGATGTCACTCTAACTGGAAGCCCGGAAGTTCCGGGAAGAGTCATCGGCGAACTGGTCGCACCAGCCAGAACGAGAGGGTGAAGTTCGCTACGCGTGCGAATTAACACAGAGTCAGGTAAATCGGATTTTTGGCCTATTAATTCAGATGCCACTATCTGGACCTTTCCGACCCGTCCTATAGAAACTACCAGAATTGATCCCGCCCATGGGTGCAATGTCATTGATATAATTTCATTTGAAGAAATAGTGTCACTTAATTTTGAATTTAAAAATGATTCCAGGATTTCTCCGGAAGTGTTCAAGAAGGTTAACGTTCGTTTCACTCCTGATCTTGACAGCCACATAGCGCGACGCTCAAGAGCCCTGTTTTTAACTCTCATGTATGAATCGAATGTGACCTTAATTACTATTGAGCCTGAAATAAGTACTACAAGTATGACAACGAGAGCCCAGAGCATAGCAAATCCTCGTTGGTTCGCTGGCACGATCCATTCAGCACTTCCCCTGGAAAAAGAACCGATCATGGGCCTATTTGTCCGATCAAGTCGAATAGCGGAAGATACATGACAATAATTAGAAATCCCACTATTGCGCCCAAGATCAGAATGATAATTGGTTCAATCACCGATGTCATTGCGGTTAGCGCGGCTTCGACTGTTTTTTCGTAGTACTTGGCTCCACTAATTAAAGATTCCCCGAGCTTTCCGGTTCTTTCACCTGCTCCGATCATTCTCAAGAGCGTCGATGGAAATACTTTGGTGTCGCTCAAACTTTCTCGAAGGCTCTTTCCTTTTTCCAGAGATCCACGTACACCGATCAGTTTTCTTTCGAGATACTTGTTCCCAAGAGATCGGACTCCGATATCAACTGATTGAAGTAAGTCGACTCCACTAGACTGTAGAACTCCAACCGTTCGAGAGAATCGGGACAGATCCGTTTTCTGCCATATGCCACCTACGAGAGGAAACGCGAGCGATAATTTGTGGCAAAATATTCGAACTAATGATAGTTTATATAGCAAAGACAGAGATATAAATGTGAGCGCTGATATGAACAGAATAAAACCAAGATTTTCTCCGAATTTCTCTGAAAAGTAAATTACATCGCTTGTTAGCGGGGGCATTTCAGCTCCAAAGTTAGCGTACATTTCACTAAATACGGGAATTACAAATTCGATAATCGCTACCAACACTGCCAGCGACACGGTGACGACAAGCGACGGATATACCATAGCGGTCAGGAATTTTCGCTTCATATCTTCCATTCTTTCGCGGTGATCGGCCAGGCGTGTCATAATTTCGGGAAGCTTGCCAGCAGTTTCACCTGCGTCTACAAGCGCTATGTAACTCTGATCGAAAATCTCAGGAAACGACTCGAGAGCAGCCGAAAATCGCTTGCCTTCCTGGAGGCGTTTCAAAATCGACCTAAAAACTACCCCGAGGCGAGCTGATTCTTCTTCAGTTAGTGACTCTATCACCTCTGGAATCGTCAGTCCGGATTGAAGTAACATGGCGATCTGCCGCGTCGAGGCCGTTACGTCCTTCTTGCCACCGAGCTTGAGGCTCCACCGATCAGACGTACTGAGAGTTACTTCAGATGCTTCCAGAATAATGGATTTCCTGAGCAGTTTTAGGCGGAGCTCCTCCTCAGTCTTGGCATTTAGGGTCCCGCTCACAGGATTTCCGTCAGCGAATCTACCTTTGTATCGATATAGTGTCATATATACGGTCTTGCCAATATCCTCTTCTGGCGCTATAATTTACATAACTGCCGGGAACCTCACAAGAGGAACGCATATGACATTATCGGCCACTCATTGGCTCAATCGGGAATTCGACCCAGCATACTGGGCAAAGCATCATCTGTCACCTGTCTTAAGAGATCAAAATCTTGAGTCTATTTTAATATCTGAAATATCCAATCTTAGTGATTTGGGCAGATTTCGATTCCTGACCGGAGAATCATACCGCCTCCGGGCGTCAAACCCTGATGACATAGATTCAGAACTTTCTCTCTTGCAAGCTTTGCTTGCTTCGGAGGAAAACGAGTCCAACGGAAGAGGTAGAAGTCAAGAACTAAAGCCGGTTCCGAGCTCTGTTATATTATTAGTGAATGATTTGATGGCTGAGGCGATTCGCGAAGGAGCGTCTGACATTCATTTCGAACCTTTCGAAAAATACTTGCTGGTTCGTTACCGGGTTGACGGTTCACTCCGTGAAACCCGGCGTCTCGATTGTGATATCAAGCCCATGGTTATTTCCCGCCTGAAGATCATGGGTGGGTTGGATATCGCCGAACGGAGGCTTCCTCAGGACGGCCGTATTCGTTTTCATATTGACGAAAAAGTAGTCGATGTCAGACTCTCAACCCTACCGACTGAGTTCGGTGAAAAAGCGGTATTGAGAATTCTCGATAAGAGCGCCCTTAGGCTAGAACTCGAATCTTTGGGTATGAGCGGCAGTGACTTGGCTCTTTTTCGCAAGTACCTGGGGCGAGCGCATGGCATCATACTGGTAACCGGTCCCACGGGCTCAGGCAAAACGACCACTCTTTATTCAGCTATTAACGAAATCAGATCTCCAGAGTTGAACATAACAACGATTGAGGATCCGATAGAATACAATCTTGAAGGAATTAATCAGACCCAAATCAAACCCGAAATCGGACTTAATTTCGCTCATACGCTCCGGTCTATTTTGAGACAGGATCCAAATATTATTCTGGTTGGTGAGATTAGAGATAGCGAGACGTTAAAGATAGCCCTTAGGGCGGCCCTCACCGGTCATCTGGTATTGTCCACTCTGCACACCAATGACAGCGTATCAGCGATCAGTCGATTATTGGACCTGGAAGCGGAGCGAGGTTTGTTGGCAACAGCTCTCAGATTAGTGATAGCTCAGAGGTTGGTCAAAGTGTTCTGCGATCATTGCAAGAAAAGAGTGAATGATAATAGTGGCGACAATAGTGACGTATATGAATCTGTTGGATGTGAACGTTGTTATGGAAACGGATTTTCCGGACGCAAAGCCATATTCGAATTTTTTGAGATTACAGAATCGGTCATGAACGCGATTGAAACAGGGGCTTCAACGACGCAACTTCGAAAGCTTTCCAGAGAAGAGGGAATAAATACACTCCGTGAAGCTGGAGTTCGCATGGTAGCCAATGGAGAGACGGATATGAACCAAGTTATACGAGAAAGCATGTGATAATATGATGAAACAAAGAGATTCCCGATCAAAGAACTCATTGAAATTTCTGATAGCTTTAGCAGCCGGACTGGTCTTCATTTTTGAGCCAGCCTGGTCTGACCAACAAGAAGATTCCGAATCAAATTCCGATAGCCTGACGATCGCTGATTCCAGCGTTTCTTATCCCGTTCTTGGTCCAAATGATAGATTCGTCGACACGAGTATCCAGATCAAGAAGCTTGATTTCGACGGTGTTCTAATACGCGAAGCCGTAACAGCGCTTGCTCGCGCTTACAATGTCAGCTGTTACATCGATGCGGGTGTCACCGGAACTCTTACTATGCGTCTCGAGAACGTAAGCCTGGACGACGCTTTCAGGTTGATAGTTACGGAAAACAACCTCAGCGCTCAGAGAATTGGCTCTAC
>JACZUZ010000210.1 GCA_022572905.1 Candidatus Zixiibacteriota bacterium
AAGTCTTCTTTATCGAATATGAAAACATCTCCTGACGGATGGTGTATTACAATGTTTTCGTCAACTGTATCAATAACTGTACCAGCAAAAACATTTGTTGAAAAGATATTGAAAATTAAGTATATTCTCAATATAATTTTCATTTTATACTTCTTTGGTTTGTGTGAGGTTTTGTTGATTACATCAGAACGAAATCATAATAAATTCGGAATTGATCGAAATGTTTTTCGTCAGCTAATGCATCACTCGGTATTGTTACGTCCATGCCGACCTACATCGTCGGCTGGTCAGCGGGGACGTAGATGATAGTAGCGTTCAGAGAACTTGAGCCAAAAATAACGCAAATCGCTAATGCGAATCCGAAATAGGAGGTTATTTTCTATCGAAACAACTGAGACCTCCCGGTGGAAATTGGATGAGTACCGTCAAAACGGCCATTGCCGCCCGAGAGTGGATTGTCAGGAGGAATATAACCAAAATCTCCGAAAAGGCAATCGAAAAATTGCGGGTGACAGTGTTCTACGGTTTAGCATTCGCACCGAGCGCTAAAATAGCATGCATTTCCGAGCAGGGGGTACACCAGGAATGATGGTGGGAGTGGTTGAGATAAGAGAGGCTCGGGGTCTTGTTCGGTGAAATGCGTTCAAGGGCTGATCGGCCTCATTAGTTGCGCCGCTTATTATGTTAATGTTGCTACCGATATAGTCAAGCGATTCTAAGCTAGCCACTGAACGATTCGACGTGGCCGTTCTCCCACGGACTACCCGGCTCAATCAAGAGTGTCCGCACACATACTAGCCCCAGCCACTTTCAAACTGCTTTAAAAGTGAACTCCGGGCCATTGTCAAAACGGAGATACTCAGGCGCTCCACACTCAATTAAGCCCAAGACATACTCTTCTTGGTTAGGTTGAGAGTTTGTATCCTAAAGCGGAGCTCTCGGAGCGCCGCGCATAGGTCTGCGTTTTGAACACTCGCAACCAATGATTCGAATAAGCTTGGCATAATCAGATGATCTTTTCACGGTTACGAACCCCAAAAGAGAGGCCCAAAGGGTCATGTAACCCTTTGAGCCTGTTCCAGTTACAATGAGGGTGGATGGGATCGAACCATCGGCCACCTGCTTAAAAGGCAGATGCTCTACCACTGAGCTACACCCCCTAAGTCCGAAGGAGACTTCTTTAGAACTCCTCTGGGAATGCCCAAGAAATATGCGATTTGGCTCTAAGTCAAGAACCTCTTTTTGACAAGTCTCGCAGCGCTTGAAGAACGATATATTTGGTGATTTCTAGCGGATCGCGATTAGTCGTACTTCAAAAATTAGCGCTGATTCTGCCGAGATTTTTTCCCCGCGACCTTCTTTCCATGAACCCAGAGCGGGCGGAATTATCAGGGCTCTTTTTTCACCGACAGCCATGCCCACCACGCCTTCATCAAAACCCTCAATCACATAGCCGCGACCCAGAGGAAATTTAACAGGCCTGTTGCGTCTGTAGGAATTGTAAAACTCCTCGCCTGTCGCCAGCACCTTTCCGGTATAGTGAACCTCAACAACCTGACCTCTCTTGGCTATCGGACCGTCGCCTTTCTCCAGCACAATGTAGCGCAAGCCCGACTTGGAAATTATGGTATCTCCTGAGATACGATCCACCTTGATTGAGTCGGGCTTGGACTCTGGTTCGGAGTCCAGGCTATCTAATATTGAGTCCGTTGAATTTCTTGAGTTCGGTTCAATTTTGTCGGCGAAACTAAACGACCATGCGCCAGCGAACAGGGAAATCAAGACAAGAAGCGACAATCCCAGAGTATAATTAGAATTGATTCCTCTCTTGGATTGAATTTTATTTTTCTGAGGAGTTTTCATCTTATACCAGAATAGATTCCGCCCGAGCCGCGCCGGTTGAGACTAACTTTATGCCAACTTCCAACTCATCGGCTATGAAATTAACATAGCGCCTGGCCTCTTGCGGTAGCTCATTGAATTCCAGAATTGAAGCTGTTACCGCATTCCAGCCGGGAAATTCTTTGTAGACCGGTTCAACTTTTTCCAGATTGTTCAGATCAGCGGGAATTTCAGTTGTTTCTTTTCCGTCAATTCTGTACGCCACACATGCTTTGATCTTTTCCAATCCATCCAGCACATCCAATTTGGTGACGGCGATTTTGTCCACTCCATTTACTCTACAGGCTTGGCGCAGGGCAACCAGGTCGATCCATCCCGTTCTACGGGGACGTCCTGTTGTGGCGCCGAATTCGTTCCCGGCTTTGCGCAAAGACTCTCCCATCTCGTTTTCAAGCTCCGTGGGGAATGGGCCATTTCCAACCCGGGTGGCATAGGCTTTGGTTACTCCGATCACTTCGTCGATCATCTTCGGACCGATTCCCAGTCCGGTCAGAACTGCTCCTATTGTTGTGTTGGATGATGTCACATACGGATAAGCTCCATGATCCAGATCAAGCATAGCGCCCTGGGCGCCTTCAAATATAATTCGCTTGCCCTCTTTGGCCGCTTTTGAAAGTTCGATTGAAACATCGACCACCATCGGTTTTAGAAACTGTCGCAGCTCAATTAGTCTGCGCATCGTTTCTTCCATATCAGACCGAGGATCATTCGGCGCCTTTTGGAAGTAACCGGCTTTAATAATTTTCTGTTTCTGCAATTTGCGCCGCAGAGTTTCATCATCGAATATATCCATCAGGCGAATTCCCACGCGCTCGGCTTTATCGCGATAAACCGGGCCTATTCCGCGAAGCGTTGTGCCGATTGACGATCCTTTGTCGGATTCCTGGAGTTCGTCGATAAGCTTATGGAATGGAAGCGCGAGATGACAGGCCGCCGAGACAAACAATCTACCCGAGCACTTTATTCCCTGGCTCTCGAGATTGCGAACTTCCTCTGCGAACTCAAATGGATCTAGCGCAACGCCATTGCCGATATAGCAGATTTTGTTTTCGTGAAGTATTCCCGACGGCAAAAGATGGAGGACATATTTCTTGTCTTCGACAATTACCGTGTGTCCCGCATTCGCGCCACCCTGAAAACGCGCGACAATGTCCGCTCCTTCTGAGAGCAGATCAACAATTTTGCCCTTACCTTCGTCACCCCATTGTAGTCCAAGTATAACTGTATTGCCGTTCATTATTTTTCCTGTCTAAGCAAGTCTCTGTAGCATAGTTCAAGTGGCGTTGCACAGCCTCTCGTCCGCGCCCGGCGTATTTTCGGCGCTCAAAGCTCAAAGAGAGACTGAAGATTTTCCCGTAACCCAATATCGGATATGAATTGAGTTTGAGCAAGGCCGCAGGTGGTTTGTTCTCTAGTTTACTTTTGAATGAAATTTATAACTAGTATTCCCCCAAAATCGTCCGGATCCAGCTCCAGAGTTCTTTCTTACCGGTTCCCTTTGGCGAAGAGTAGGGGATAATCCCCCCCGGCAGTACTTTTTCCAGCGACCTCATGGTTTGGGAAAGCTTGCCCCGGCCGAGTTTATCTGACTTAGTGAGGGCAATGATAAATGGCGCGCTACGGCTGATCAGCCAATCGAGAAGAGTTAGATCATCGTCGCTAGGGATTCGCCTGCAGTCGAGCAAGACTATGACTCCGGCCAGCTCGCGACAGTTCCGAAAATAGCCGTCTACCAGTTTTGCCCATTTCTCTTTGACTGAGATCGGGGCTTTGGCGAATCCATATCCGGGCAGGTCGATGAAATAGTACGACGAGTCGATTTCAAAGACATTTATGGCTTGCGTGCGGCCGGGGGTGGAGGAAGTTTTGGCTAGACCCTTCTGATCAAGGAGTGAATTTAAGAGGCTTGATTTTCCAACATTTGATCTGCCCGCGAAAGCTATATGGGGGAACCCATCGCGGGGAAGTTGGTCCAGAGCATATGCGGAAAGTTTGAATTCTGCAATGGGTTTATTCTTCTTCACGGTTCACCTGTGGCTCTAAAGAAAGGCGCTGGCTAGCCGTGTGTCAAAAAAGGAGTTATAGGATTACTCTTGGCTATTCCGAACCGTCGCAGCCGGGTTCGGGACCCTCGGCGAAAATATATTTCACTAGAAAAGTCGCGTCGCTAATGTCTATAGAATGGGAGCAGTCGGAATCACCAGCCTCAGGAGGTTTCGGCTCATCCCCGTCCTGGAAAATGTATTTCACCAGATAGATTGCGTCGCCGATATTCACGTCGCCACCGCCGTCAGCGTCACCTCTTACATTTACTGGTGGCGTGTAAATCACAGTGTCAGGCTCTCCTTCAGGAGGTACGCCCGCTACTTGATCGTTGGTCTGATCAACAGTTCCGTCAACACGAATGCTCAACAGATATTCTTTGCTCGTATCTGCGTCTGCGCCTATGATAGCGACTACTTCGGCTACATACTCGCCGCTTTTTACACCAAAGATTTCGATTGAATCGTCGCCATGCAAGTTATGGTAGACAGCGTCGTCTCCTATCGTGTTGAAAATGATATTATTTTCATCGGCTCCTATTTGTAAACCGTCGGGATCGGTGATAATAAGATTTATAGGCGGATCATCTATAGGCGAGTTTGTAACTATTGTCCATCCAATTGCGCCTTCGGTGGATGGTGAATAGGGTCTTACCCAATACTTCAAAGGATTAAGATAATCGGGGACGAAGCATGAATCACCCAAACCATCAGGTGGGAAATCAGAGTCTTCCTGCAGTGGATTGGCGACATTGGGGCAATTATCGCAGGCCGTGCCAATCCCGTCTCCGTCTTGGTCGGCCTGAGCGGGGTTGGGAATATCTGGGCAGTTATCTAAATCTCCACAGACCCCATCACCGTCTATGTC
>JACZUZ010000211.1 GCA_022572905.1 Candidatus Zixiibacteriota bacterium
GCTAACAGCGCCCGCGAAAGATCTTCCGGAAAGGAAAAGCGATCCCGGTTCGCCACTTGAGCTCCAGAGATAAAAAATATTTCCGGCCGTATCAAGAGCGACATCGTATTCTTCTATTTCAAGTAGGCCTTGATCCGATGTGAAATCAACATCCCCGACAAACGCGCCGGCAGACGTATACGCGCGCGATCGTATTTTCGGCCCACCAAGCGCCGCCCGGTCGATCCAGAAAACGCGAAATCTATTTGACTGATCCACTTCAACTCTAACTTCAGAATTTACCTTGTCCGCTCCGGGTGATGAAATTGTCAGTTCGACCGGATTTAGAATTCCGTTCTGGTCAATCAGTCTTCCAATTATTTGCGGTGTTCCGAAACGCAAGTCGATCCAGGCAATCATTGCGGAGCCATCGGGTGAAATCGCTACGGCCGGACCCGCTTTGGGGGCCGTTGATTCACCCGAAATCTGGAATTCATTTTCGGTGAACACTCCCAGGATTGAGCCTCTGCGAGCGAACACCCTCGAACCAAAAACACCATTCACAGGTCGTTCATCTACCCACACAATCAGAATTTGAGACTGATTGGCCGCAACGTCAGGATCGAACTGAAGTGAGCCAAATGGATCAGTGTTGACTCGCTTGTTGGGGCCAGAGTTGATCTCGGCAAGACTGGTGATTTGTGCGTAAATGTCGCCAGCGTCGTTACGTTCGTCACGAAACGCTGTTACAAGTACTAGCCCCGGAGCGCTAGCGAGCGCTGGCTGATCTGAGATTGCGCCTGAAATATCATCATTGAGAGTCTTCTCGGTTTCTAACGCTCTTGTTCCGCTTGAATCTGCCAGCATTAGATGAATTTCCGAATTCCCGAGTTGTGATGATGTCCACACTCCTGCGAATCCCCCCGCGTTGGTAGAGACCAGGCTGGGTGATCGTATGACACTCTCTCCCGAGCTGTTTAGTTCAGTCGCCTCTCCGAGCGCAGTGAGGGTTTCATCGTAACGTTGCAGGAGCGTTCTATCACGAGTGGCGTGTGAAGAGTAAATCGCATTTACGCGATCAATGTTGTCAATGCTCAGGGTAACGTTTAAGTTGGAGTTTAGGGTATCGGAAATTGAGATTATTTGGTTTTGGTTTAACAGGCCGATTTGTTTGTGGTAACGCTGAAAGTAAACGTTCCAGCCGCTTCGATTATCGCTCCATGCCACCACATATTGACTGATCGCCGAAAAGACCAGCGCTGGGGCGACCTGAAATGAGTCACGAGCGGCGCTGTCAGCGCTGATGTCATCGACCATATTTAGCTCCGCGCCAACAGGCAAGCCGGAGGAATCGAAAATACGAAAATATATGTCGGCGTTACCGCTGCGGTAATCTTCCCAGGCTACTGCGAATTCTCCGTCGCTCCCATATGCGATAGAAGGATTCCAGTGTGATGACATTCCGCCATCGGAGTTGGCTGTAATTGTTGAAGAAATTGTTGATCCGGTGGGACCGAAACGTCTGATTAGAATATTGTTTCCGCCATTGTAGTTTTCGTATGCAACCAGCAGTTCTCCTGTGGCCCTGCTGTCAATTGAGAACGGCCCGGCATAAGCGCCTGATGATTCATCCAGCCGAAAATCCGAAAGATCAACTGAGAGGTCGCTATTAAAACGAATACAGCGAATCGAACCGGCGGCCTCATCGCGATAAGCAAGATAGAATTTGTTTGAAATTGTCGCTTTAATTTTCGGCTCGATCAGATTGAAACCGTCCGTGCGCTCGGCAGCGAGAACATTGGCGCCTACTACAACGCCGTTTGCGTCAAGCTTCTGCATAAATATTTTGAACGCTCCCTCGCGTTCATCTTGCCAGACGACAATAATTGAACCATCGGAGATTTTATCCAATGCGGGATTGGACTGCGCAAACTTGGCGGGAGATATTGTCTCGGATATCTTAACGTCTGCCGAAAACTGCGACTGACTCGCAGAACTTAGGACGCCAAATTGATTGCCGGCGCCTACACTTTGCGTTTCCGTGGAGATGGAAATAGCGGCTCCGGAAATGAAGTACTCCATGCTCCTCGTGTGAATCGCGGACGGCTCAAAATCCTTGCTCTGGATTCCCTCACCAATAACGGATGAAATGAACAGACCCAGACCGAGTATCAACGCTATAAGAACAGCCCTGATAACTGTTCGCAATACGGCTAGTCCTCGTTCGCCCTGAGATTTGCGGCCGTAGAATCGACCGCGGATATATTTCAAGCCAGACAAAATCATACTCATTTCTCTCCGCAAGGAATATGCCACCGAGCCGACATTCTTGCGCCTGTATTCGAATTCTCGATGGAGCTGACTAATTTCGGGAACGCCATATCCGGCAAGGGATTACAGCCATAGTGCATCAACCGAAGCAGGTCGAACGTAATCAACAAATTGTCATGGTATATTAACATTATTACATTCGCCTTTCATATCGCTTTTTTATTGCCTCATTCTCGCAAAAAATTGTCAGACTTGAAAATAACTAGAGTGAAATCTCTCTTCTCGAGGCTCCAGCGAGCCCATTTTCTCAGTAAGACAGCATGCAAGCAATCCATAGAGTTAGCCCATGTTTTATTGTTGTAGCCAAATTAGAGTTACCTACGCTGGGTCAAGCGAATGGCGACTCTTAGAATTACGGCGTTGCGCGCGAATCGGCGGGACTTAGGGTCGGAGTCATTCAGACGGAAGAGCTAAGCGCTAAATCGATAAAAAATAAGCTTCAAAATGCAATTGGACTCCGGACAAACATCCTGGGGTCAGGCGACGACTCCTATGAGAATTATAAATGGTAAGTGATGATCTGTCAAGAAGATATGATAAGGAGGCTCAAGCCCGGGCTTTCGGGCCAGCTGCTGAGGGAATTTCTTTGAGCTTGCGCTTGCTTATTTCAATGAGATTCTCAATGTCAAGAATCTCAAGATCGTCATGGTAGGATTTAGTTTCGAGCGCCGTGATTTCGTTTAGAACTTTCAGTGTCGCAGATATTGTTTCCACCGAATTCAAAATAGCCTCAATGCTTTTTGTCGTAACGCCCGAAGGGTCTTTTAAATCTCCACGCTCCAGACGCAATTGCGTAAGCTGGGATTGCCCGAGAATCGTCGCGGTCGCGTTATTCAGATAATGGTTATATGTGCCTGCAATCGCTTTTAGAGATTCAAGAGCTTTCTTGCGAGCTTTTTCATTCGCGATCTGCTTTTGCATTTGTTTATTCTGACGCAGGAGCTCCTCGACAACCTGGAATTGATCATAGAGGGCCTGGTTAGCGTCAAGCGCCAGCGCCAACGGGTCACCGACATCGATTTCAAGATAGGACGAAAGTTTGATTATCTCTTCGGGCAGCTTTTCTTCGACGATCAAAACTTGCTCAGGCAGCAGACCGAGCGCTTCAAGGATTTTTGTTTTGGTTTCGAATCTTTGAACCGAATCACCGGAACGCTCGGTTATGCGATAACGCGAAATTGTATTCGCCAGGGAAACACAGAGTGTGAGATTTGAATACTTGGCCTTCTCCAGCGAATTGCAGTCGGGATGATGATTCCCGACTGCCTCACAAATTTCAGAAGGGAGATTCCATTGCTCAAGCAGAAACTGCCCAACCGCAGTGTGATCAACTCCCCATTCGTCTTGCTCCAACTCACGAAGGTGTCCACCTGCTTCGGTCTCGGCAAGTATGCGTCCGTATATCTCCGGACGGGAGCCCTCGAGAGCGACCTTGCCGATGTCGTGCAGCAGAGCGCAAATAAACGCTTCTTCAGGATCGACTCCGGCAATCGATTCAGCCAGCAGGCGACCGGCTACTGCTGTCTCCAGAGAATGTCTCCAGAATCGTTTTCTATCAAGCTTCCCGGGAAGATCTGCGGTTAGCTTATAAATTGAAAGTGAAAGCGCAAACGCCAGAACAGCTCTCGCGCCAATCAATTGAACTGCCTGCGAGATCTGTTTTATTTCTCTTTGCTGACCAAAAAATGGGCTGTTGGCGACACATAGAATCTTAACGCACAATGCCGGATCACTCTGAACTACAGAGCCAAGGGCGGCCGCAGATGAATTCTCATCCCTGACAACTTTAATCGTCTGAACTAACGTTTGGGGCAATGCCCGCAACTGCGGTTGTTTCTCCATTATCTCGCGGAAAATCGCTCCCGGGTGTTTTATTATTTCTCTTTTGGTCATCCCTAATATTGTCGGCAGGCGAAGCCGCTGTTACAGGAAAAGAGGCGTTTGCAGGATGAACCGTCTAGGCGCTGAGGGGAGACTTGAGGCGTTCAATTTTGAAACAAAGCCGTCTGGAGCGATGAAGAAGTTCTTCGGTGAACTCGTTGCTTGACATGTTGTCTTTAGCAAATATTGTCTCACCGGCGTTTAACCTGATGACCTCTTCGGTGTATGAAAGCGCCCTTTCAAACTCGCGGGTTTTATGCTCAAAATACTTGGCCAACTCGATTCTCGATAGCTGGGCGACTTTGTCGCGCCTCAGGCCTTGGGCGAGTCGCTCCCATATCCGAAGCGCCAGCGCGCTATCTCGCGCGCGTTTGTGAGTCATCGCGCAGTGAAAATCAACTTCGCGTGAATCAAGAGCTTCTAAATCGGCTTCGCGCGATCTCAGTAAATTTGCGGCTTCGCTAATTTTTCGTCGGGCGACTTGCATGCGACTGAATGAATAGATATCCATGGCCTCGGAAAGCGACTCGCCGCCACTGACATGACACTCGGTAATCCTGCTTAGAATCAGGGCCAGTGAAACGATATCCAAACGATTATGCTCAACAACTCCCGCCAG
>JACZUZ010000212.1 GCA_022572905.1 Candidatus Zixiibacteriota bacterium
CAATAACCTTATCACTCAAGTCCAGAGCCGGAATTGCGAAAGCGAGAGCGGAGGTATTCAAAACTAGATCATAATTTCCGTCTGTAGCGACCTTGTTGATTGCCGCCGTTATGTTGTCGAGGAGTGGTTGGCGCAAGGTCGTGCTCTTGCGCTCAGCCTGGCCGTTGGGACCGAAAATGTCTCTGGTAAAAGATTCCAGAGCGAGTCTCTTGGCGTTAATCTCCGCAAGCCTTTCCGTTTTCTTTTCTGAAGAGAGAATCAGCTTCTGTCGCGCGTACTCCACCGAGTCTTCTATATATGCCTGTTGCATGCGATTCGCCTCATCTTCCCAGGCTTTGTAATCGGCGCGGAATAGATCTTCCGCCTTTGCCCAGGCTTCATAACTCGCAATAACTTTCTCTTCGTCAACATATCCGATCTTCAAACTCTGAGCGGAGGAATCAACTGCGCCGAAAAGAGTGAATGCCAGCGCCACCGTGATTGTTATGGTAAGAAGTCGTGCAAAGTTAGCTGATCCTTTGTAAGATTTTCTTCCGGAATTCATTCCTTAATCTCCTTGTATTTCCAATTTCAATAATTACTTGTCTAGTAAGGGCGCTTGTATGCGTTGCCAGTTAATATTTTATTGATTCGTCGAATTATCGACTTGGGGCTTTAATCTCCATTATATCATGAAAAATTGCGCACGCCTCAAAGTCTGTACCAATCGCGCGAACAAAGGCCGCATGTCAATTAACGGAAAACCGAGCCAAGTTGGAAGTGCGTTTTCAGATTTTGTTCCTGAACTATGCCGTTTACCACCGGAGCCCGGAGCGGGTAGCCGAAATCGAAGCCAATCGTACCGATTCCCGGAACCGCTATCCTGAAACCGAACCCGGCGCTGGGGAACATATCGTGAATCGGGTCAATGTCTTTCCAGCGCAACCAGCTGTTTCCGGCGTCAAAAAAAGTTAGAAAATAAATAGAGTTCCTGACCAGAGGCACGCTGACTTCCCAGTTTGTTGTCAGCAAATATTTGCCTCTGACGCGGGTTGAGAAGGGGGTTGGGAGGATAGTGTCCGCTATCGAGGTGTCTCCAACAACAAAAGTTCCACCCGGATCACGAATCAGCGAATCAAGAATAATAATTGATGTGTCACCTTCGCGCTTGAACAAAGTGTCCGGGGTTAGCGAACCGTCGTTGTACCCGCGCACTATCCCCAGAAATGATGTTCCTCCCGGGGAGAAACGATCCAGTTCCAATATGAATCTGTCGCCTTTCGGAGCGCCAATTGCGCCAAGCTGAACTTTGGCCGCCAGGGCTATGCCCTTATATAGATTTAGATACTGAGTGAACTCGACCAGGTGTCGTTGATAATTCCAGAATCCTCCCGCCAGGCCTCCCGTATAAGAGACAGAGTATCTAAAGCGACTACCAGCGGTTGCGAATTCCGGGAGGTTGCGGCTGTCGCGAGTAATTGTAAGGGAAAGGGAGGACGACAAATTCCATTTCTCTTCAAATGACAGCAACGAGTTTACTATAGTGTCACGGATGATCGTGTCGGCGACAGTTGTTGAACTGAATATCAAGGTATCTATTCCGTCAACGTTTATCGTTGTGGTGTCCTGGGTAGTGGTAGTTGTTACGAAGTTTATCGTATTGCTGAACTTGAACGCGTCGCTAAAATCAAAGAATCTGTCACCCTCAAGGCGATAGCCCAGAGAAATTCTGAAATAGTTATCCGGCCAGTTCAGGCGTTTACCGAGGCGCGCGCTCCCTCCGCGCCTTCCTTCGGTATATATTCCTTCAAATCGACGATTAAGCCAAAACACATCAGACCCCAAAAGCGTAGGCCGTCCGAACAGCCAGGGCTCGGTAAAGCTTATTGACGCGCTATTGCGTCTGCCGCCGAATTCAACATTGAATCGCAGAGTCTGTCCGCCGCCGAAGAGATTCGGAATACCCATGCCAAAATTACCCACCAGTTTATCGCGTGCGGAATACCCCGCTCCGGCGGTGAGTTGACCGGTTTGTTTTTCTTCGACCTCCATCACCAAGTCAACATCGCCGTTCGGTAAATTAATTACATCGGGAGTGACATTGGAGAAATAGTTCAAGGCCATCACATTGCGAATCGAACGAATCATGAGCGAACGATGGAACACTTGTCCGGGTAAAATTGATAATTCGCGCCGAATAACATTGTCTTTGGTTTTGTGGTTTCCGGTTATATGAATCAGGTTGACATGGCTCGGAAGACCTTCGGTGATTTTGTACTCAATATCAATTAAAGTATCGTGGGTTGTCTTTATGTCCTGGATGCGCGTGTTAAGTCGCCCGCGCTCTTGATAAGCTGAATACATTTCAAAAACGCTTTCATCATATTCCTCTTCATCGAATACGTCGCCCTGGTCGAATTTAAGAGTTTTCGCAAGCATTTCGTCAGTGTAAACATCGTTACCGCTGAAAGTAACCTCACCGAAATAGTAGCGCGGACCTTCATAGACCTCCAGATAGATGTCCATTCGATTGGCCAATGTGTCGATTCTGGTTGAGTCTGAAATGAGATAAGCGTCCATGAAGCCGTGCTTATGAAATCTATCAATAACTTTCTGGAGGTCCTCGGGATATTCATCTTTGGTGTAATTGGAGCTTTTTAGAAAACCGCGTTTGCGATTGCGCATTACTTTGATAATATCTTTGGGGTCCATTATTTTGGCCCCTGTCAGATAGACGGTTCTGACTTTGATTTTATCGTTTTCTTTGATGCGATATACCAAATCAATATTTGCGCTGTCGGAGTCAATAGTCCTTTCGACTTCCACTTCAGTCAGATAGTAGCCTTTGTCCGCGTATGCCCTGAGGATTGCGTTTTTCTTTTCCTGTTCAAGGGAGCCTGAGAGATAATTTCCGACATTTAATCGGACAACTTCGTTCAGGTCGTCTTTGTCGAGCTTATTATTGCCTACGAATTTCAAACTCGCAATACGTGGGAATTCACGCACACGTATGTAAACCTTGATGCCGCCCGTCACTTCCTCGCCAAGTATTTCTATTTGATCAAAAAGTCCGAGTCCATCCAGGCCGGTAACCGCGTTGCGGGCGGTTGAAACACCCAAATTCTGGCCGATCACGATTCCGGCCACCGACTTGATTAGTTCGACTTTTGTCGTGCGGGCTCCGATGACTTCAACTTCGACAACATTGAATGAAACCTGTTGTGATTTTACCGGAGATGGGAAAAGGCAGAGGAAAGCCAACAAAGGAAAGGCCGAAAAGCTAAAAGTTCTCAAGCGCATAGTCTGTCTGCGAGCGCGTAAGGCGCAACTCATGAAATTCTGCTTGAGATTCGGTGCGGGCGCGGGCCTGACCGAATGGTTGAATGAATTAAAAACTGGTCGGCCTTTTGGTATGGCTGAGCTATGCCGCGGGTTTGCTGATTTTGATCTTCTTGATGGAAAGTTCGGTGTAGCGCTGGCGATGTCCCCGAGTGAGGCGATATTTTTTGCGGCGCTTTTTCTTGAAGACAATGATTTTGTCGCCAAGAGGCTCATCTGTAATTTCCGCTTCCACGATGGCGTTTTCCACATAGGGGGAGCCGATGAGAGTTTCATTGCCCTTGTTGACCAGAAGGACCTTATCGATGGAAAGTTTTGTTCCCTTGCCGATATTCTCTCCGATGAGACGCTGAACAAGTAATTTGTCTCCTTCGGCGACGGTGTATTGTAATCCACCACTTTCAATAATGGCATACATTGTAAATAACCCTCTCTTCGGACTTTTGCCCGGGCCTCACTTAAGGCGTTGTTGTTCAAGACATTCCCGTTGGCCGCGGCCGTTTGCGGGAGCTCAATAGAGTCCCGGAGACGATGCAGGCCTCCGGGTAGGGCCAAACTTAGCCATTTCGGTCTCACTGTCAAGGTCTTTTCGCCATATCGGTTACATCTATCTGAACGGCTCAGTCGCGGACTGTCCCCGGACCTTCTCTGGCTTCCCGCCGAAAATCAAAATCCATTCAAGAGGGCCACTCCGGAAGGCTCTTATCGCCGCAGATTAAACTTATGGAGCCCGCTCGGGTTCCATACAACCGTATGTCCATTCAACCGAATGTGATTAGTGTCCCGAAATCGGGGTTTGCCAGGAGCCGAATGTGGGGTATAATGGCAGAGGCGGCTGCAATCCGCCAACCCCCGGCGCTCCTCTTATACTGATCGATTATGCCTACCCCCAAAAAAGAAGCCATAGTTTCAGCTACCCAGACTCCTGAATCTAGTTTCGCGAAGGCAGAATTTAATCTGATCTCGAGTTTTGAACCCAAAGGCGATCAGCCCGAGGCCATTCGCCAGTTGACCGAAGGAATCATAGCCGGTGTGGGCGCTCAAACTCTTCTGGGGGTGACCGGATCGGGTAAGACCTTCACTATGGCCAATGTTATTCGGAATGTGGGAAGGCCAACGCTGGTCATATCCCACAACAAAACACTGGCGGCTCAGCTGTATGGTGAATTCAAGGCCTTTTTCCCCAATAACGCCGTCGAATTCTTTGTCAGCTACTACGATTACTACCAGCCCGAAGCGTATGTTCCCAGGACTGACACTTACATCGAAAAGGACGCGGACATAAACGAACAGCTTGACAAGCTCAGGCATGCGGCGACGAGGGCGTTGCTCACAAGGCGCGACGTACTCATCGTGGCCTCGGTTTCCTGCATTTTTGGCCTGGGTTCACCAGAGGAATACCAGAGCTTCGTTGCATACGTCAGAAAGGGCGAGCGCCTCAGCCGT
>JACZUZ010000213.1 GCA_022572905.1 Candidatus Zixiibacteriota bacterium
CGTCCGAAAGATCCGATTTGATCCAATGACGATCCAAACGCCACCAGTCCGTAGCGCGAGATCGCTCCATAGGTAGGTTTTAAGCCCTGCACACCGCAAAACGCCGCCGGTTGGCGCACAGAGCCGCCTGTTTCCGACCCCAGCGCAACCGGAACCAACCCCGCTGAGACTGCTACGGCCGAACCGCCCGATGATCCACCGGGCGCAAGATCGGGATCAACGGGGTTTCTGGCGGGACCGTAATAGGAATTTTCGGTGGAAGAACCCATCGCGAATTCATCCATGTTGGTTTTGCCGATTATCACAGCGTCCGCGTTTTGCAATCGAATAATCGCGGTTGCGTCGTATGGAGGGATATATCCGTCGAGAATATGTGATGCGCAAGTGGTGGGATAATCCGTGTAAGAGATATTGTCTTTGACCGCCACCGGAACACCGGCCAGCGCTCCGAGAGATTCTTTGGCGGAAATTTTCTTATCCACCGCGTCAGCTTGGCGCAGGGCCTTAGCATTGCACAGCGTAATGAAGCAATTGAGTTTCTTGCCCTCGCTTTCGGCGAGAGAAAGCGCCATCTCCGCCAGTTCGCGGGCTGTGAATCGGGCAGAAAAAAGACCGTCGCGAATCTCCGCAACGGTCAATTTTTTATATTCTCCGGTTGATATCATTCTTTACGGCGCCTCACACGCCGTTCCTTCCTCTGGAGAACCTAATTAAGCGGAAGGCCTGCGCATGTCAACTTCAGAGTCCGGTTGGACGGGTTGGACCCGGTTGCCCCGATCGCACCGGTCGCGCCGGTTGGATGTATCTAATGGTCAGCCTTACAGCATCTTCAGATACTTATCACTCTCGAATGCGGAGACATGCACCCGGTATTCATCCCATTCGAGGCGCTTGTTTTCTATCAGCTTCGCGAAAATATGATCGCCCAGAACTCGTTTGCAAAGATCAGAACGCTCAAACTCCACAATGGCCGTCTCCAGGGATCCGGGGAGAGATTCTATATTCATCTTGCGTCGTTTTTCGAATGACATTTTGAAGATGTTCTCTTCAATCGGGTCCGCAAGCTTCATTTTGTTCTCAATTCCGTCCAGCCCGGCCTCAATTATGAGTGCGAATGCCAAATAGGGATTGCAGGCCGGATCGGGGGAGCGCAGTTCCACGCGCGTGGCCTTTTCCTTGCCAGAGCGGTACATCGGCACGCGCACAAGAGATGAGCGATTCCTGCGACCCCAGCTAATATACACCGGAGCCTCATATCCCGGGACCAGGCGCTTGTATGAATTCACCCACTGGTTGAGAACCAGGGTGATGCTCTTAATATGAGTCAGAATTCCCGCGATGAAGTGTTTGGCCATCGGGGAAAGATGGTATTCGCCTTCTTTTTCGAAGAACAAATTGCGGCCGTCCTCAAACAACGACACATGGGTGTGCATTCCGCTACCGTTCTGCCCAAAAATTGGTTTGGGCATGAACGTGGCGTAGTGTCCGTTTTGCTGGGCGATCTCCTTGACGGTGTGCTTGTAAAGCTGGGCAAAATCCGCCATCACAAACGCTTCCTGGTATTTCAGGTCAATTTCCTGCTGAGAATGGGCAACTTCGTGATGCGAGCATTCGACCGGAATACGCAATTCAACAAGCGAGTTCACTGTCCGCTTGCGAAGCTGGGTTCCGGTATCCATCGGACCGAAATCAAAATATCCGTCCCGGTCGATTGGGGTCGCTTTTTCGTTATTGGCGAAATAGAAGTATTCAATTTCCGGACCCAGATATGCTGTCCAGCCTTTAGCTTCTAGTTTCTGCACCACGCGCGAGAGAATATGGCGCGGGTCGCCCTCATATGGGGTTCCGTCGGTCTTCTGGATATCGCAGATCATCATAGCGACTTTCTCACCGCCAACTTCCCAGGGAAGTATGCGGAAGGTGCGCCGATCGGGAATTGCCATCAGATCAGACTCCTCTATTCGCACGAATCCCTCGATTGAGGAGCCGTCAAAACCCTGCCCTTCGTCCAACACAGCTTCTATCTCACTGCGTGTGATAGACATACCTTTCAGCCGCCCGAGAATGTCGGTGAAGAAGAGACGGATATAATGGACGCCGTTGTCGTCGATCATCCGCAGGATGTCTTCCTTTGAACGATTAGCTTTGCGTTCCGATTCGGGTATGACCCCGCCGGTTTTCTTTAGTTCCACTTTATGAGTTTCCTTTGGCATAACGTCTGCCCCGGTTTCAGCCTTCATCTCATCGGCCACAGCATCCATCGCTCGACTCCTACATATAATATAAGTTTTAGAGGGTGTGACGGGATGATTTGATCCCGCCGAAAGCTGAATTTGCGAGTTTTATTGGGAAAGTGCAAGTGGGGAATTTGGGGAGATGATACGATTTGTGCTCCATATGTTCTTGTCATGCTGAGGAGCCTCTGGGGACGAAGTATCTGATAACGAATTCTGACCGATGTCGCATGGGCGCTCATCCGCGCGCGCCGGGATTATCAAACTTGCGGGCGCGGGTGCCCCACCGCTTGCGGTGGGATTCTCTAGAAACGAGCCAAAGATTCGAAATGATCTATCTGCACCGCGAAATCAGACTCACCGATATACGCCCCGTAGCTCGACCAACGCCATTCATCTGGAGACGAAACCAGCCCACGCTTGACAGGATTGTTGTGACAATAGGTGGTTTTTTCAATGATCGTATCATTGCTTCGACAATTGTGATCGTAGCAACGCGGTTTCCAGAACGAGATGCGCTCTTCGCCACCTTTCTGTGTACGTAGATTTTCCAGTACAGTTACGTCATTGCGTCTCAATTTGGCGACAATCTCTCTGGCTGAGCGCGACTTAATCTCGCCTATGACCCTTCCCAATTCCATTTCGTTAACCGGATCAATTAGCAGATGAACATGTTGGGGCATGATTACATACGCAAGAATCTTGAACTCGTGTTTAGTGCGAGACGAATCTAGTTCGCGAAGGAACGTCTCTTTCGCCGAGTCAGGTTCTAAGAGCGGAAGTTGATTGTGACAGCTAAAGGTAATGAAACGGGCTGTGCCAAGGTTGTCGAAGTGTCTGAGTTTCGGCATGTTGTTGAACTAATTTGTTGATATCTGGGGCGCCCCACCCCTCGGGGTGGGATTGTAACGTGATTTTTTGAAACCCACCGCGAGCGGTGGGCGCCCTTGCTCAATCAATTCTTGTCATGCTGAGGAGCCTCCGGCGACGAAGTATCTGATGTTGCAGTTCGGCCGATTTCGACGCCAGATACTTCGCGGAATTTATCCCAAAAAAACGAAAGGCTCAGCATGACAGACATTCACAATATTCTTGGTAGGTCAAGACCCAGAGGGCGTGAAGCGCTCTCGTGTGGTCTTGACTATTGTTTCTTACGACCAGAGATAAATAGTCAAGACCGAAGCGCTCTTGACCTACGAAAACTAAATTTTTGAAACCCACCGCAAGCAGTGGGATTCTTTTCATTCATACTAGCGGACTCTACCCCGCCGCGTCGCTCTTGGGTTTTTCAATCGCCTTCAGGAACGGTTTGATTATGTCCAGCGGAAGCGGGAAAATTATCGTGCTGTTGTTTTCCACCGCTATTTCTGTCAGGGTTTGCAAATAGCGCAGTTGCAGGCCTTCGGGATGCTTGCCGATCACCGCCGCCGCTTCGGAAAGTTTGCCCGCCGCCTGCAATTCGCCTTCGGCGTGAATGATTTTCGCGCGGCGCTCGCGCTCGGCCTCGGCTTGTTTGGCAATGGCGCGGGTCATTTCATGCGGGAGATCAACATTTTTCACTTCTACCGCGGATACTTTAATCCCCCACGGCTCGGTTTGTTCGTCAATAATTGTCTGTAACTCTTCATTGATTTTTTCTCTCTGCATAAGCAATTCATCCAGCTCAAACTTTCCTAAGATCGAGCGCAATGTTGTCTGCGCTATCTGGCTGGTAGCCTCAAAATAGTTTTCCACATTGACAATCGCCTTCTGCGGATCAATTATACGAAAATAAAGAACCGCGTTAACCTTAACCGAGATATTGTCCTTAGTAATAATATCCTGTGGTGGAATGTCGAAAGTGATCGTGCGCAAATCAACGCGCACCATTTTGTCAATGATCGGCACCAGAATGATTAGCCCAGGCCCCTTTGCGCCGATTAGTCTGCCAAGTCTGAAAATTACTCCGCGCTCATATTCGCGCAGAATTTTGATCATCTGCGGCAGTATGAACAGAATCAAAAATATAAGTATACCAATTCCAACTAGTCCGGGCATTGTGTGGCTCCTTTGAATTGTGTTATAGAGACTTCATAGATATTATTAAATGTCAATTGAAAATCACGAAGAATAATATTTGGCGTCGTTATGCGCCGAGTTCCTGTGCGTTTCCCTTTCGTTTCACGATTATTATCATTCCCTCTACCCGTTCAACTACGATTTCATCGCCTTTATTGATTGGCGCGACGCTGCGCGCCTTCCAGAGTTCGCCATTTACGTAAACTGTTCCTATGGGCGAAATATCCGAACGCGCCTGGCCGATTAGTCCTGCGAGACCTTCCGATCCCGTGGAAACTTTTCTGGTTTGTGCGCGGGTGATAAGAAAAACAACCATTCCCATAAGTATCGACAGACCAATAGCGACAGTGTAGATTGTCTCCTTGCTGACCTGCAAGTTCGGATCGTATGTGTCAATTAGCATAAGCCCTCCCAGCGAAAGCGAAATTATCCCCCCTAACGTAAGCAGT
>JACZUZ010000214.1 GCA_022572905.1 Candidatus Zixiibacteriota bacterium
TCGGTCTTCCAAACGATCTGATCCTGTAAGGACATATTCGAGTCACTAGTAGTCGAAGAGTCCATTCGCAGACTTGTCTTTTTGAGGCGTAACCGCTTCCGGACAAACATAATAGCGAGCAGGATTTCAGGCAAGAAGGATGAACGCTGAATTATTTGAGAAAATAATCGTAAAGCGGGATGAAATCCGGCGAGATACGAAGATTAGTTGATGATGAAAAGCTGATCCAGCGAGGAGATTTGAAATACTTCTCGAATATGGGCGTTCATATTCGAAAGAGTCAGGTTATGTCCGACTTCGGACAGCCGTTGCTGGGTCGCCACCAGAACCCCCAAACCCGCGCTGGAAATATAATCTAGTTCGGAGAAATCCAGCGTGGTTGACTCCTCCAGACTCGCGAAAGCCTCTTCGGCTGTGTCAACCTGCGATGCGTCAAAGCGCCCGCTGAAGGCCAGAGTCCCGTCGAGTTTCTTTTCAATGGTTAGCATGTCAAATATTGAGATTTGTTTCTCGGTTATTTTGCGATGTTAATGGTCACTGTGAAAATCGCCGATCCATCAATATAGTCGTATTGAAACTTATCCGCCATATTCTGAACCAGATGCAGTCCCAACCCGCCGGGCTTAATAGACTCAACGGGACGATTTGAGTCGATTTTTTTTACAGACGATATGTCAAATTCGGCGACATCGGAGTCGATCATACACAGGATTACTTCTTTCTCGGACATACTCAATCTGACTTTCACGTCATTGGAGCTTTCCGAACCATACTTGACCATATTTGTAAAAATTTCCTCTGCCGCCAGGTTAAGCGTATATGCTTGCTTGATACCCAATCCACTAGCAGAGATGGATTTCTCAAGAAACGTGTGAATATCCTCTAGAGAATCAAATGTCTTGGCGAATGATCTTTCTGTTTTCATTTTGAGAACTATCGCCTTTTCCCTTAGCAACTAAATAGCGCCGAAATTCCCGGTCAAACTGCAAGCATCGCGACGCTTTAAGAAGTATAGCGCTGATTCACTGTCTTTGACAATCGACTATGACAAACTAGGCAATTCCGGGGGATGTCCTCCAATTCTATATACCTTATTGCGCTACAGAACCAACCGAATGGCGCTCGGGGAGTGGCGGTCGTGGAAAACTATTGGGTAACCATTTCAGAAGAAGTGTGTCATATATGGAGTAGTCGAGAAACAGAAATCGCCTACGCAACTTATAGACATCTATGACGTAAGAATTGGAAATGACCAACTCAGACAAGAATACTATTTTTTGTAACTTGCTAAAGGAAAACAAGATGAAGAAAAGCACAATGTTCGGCGCCTGCCTTATGCTAATCGGTCTATCTTCCGCAATATTGGCAAAGCCAAGCCCGGATCATCTCAGGCTGGTCGCCAGAGGAATGATTGAGTCGTTAAGTTCTGAAGACATTGAATTTCGTGAACGCTTTCTAAGAGACCATTATGTTAACGCCGACAGCGCCTCAGCGCTGGAACGCTGGCAGGGAAATTTGCAAATGTTTTCACAGGAGCTGGGAAAAGTGGAAATACACAGCGTTGATGTGTCAGATCCGACCCAATTGCACGTACTCCTGCGCTCATCAAACACGCGCAAAATTAGTCAGTGGATAGATTTTTCGGTGTATATGGATAAAGATAAGCCCGAACGGTTTTTTTCAATGGGAATGGCGCCAGGAAGCGACCCGAATCTCGACCTCCCGGATCATGCGTTGACGACCAGGGAGATCGCAAAGCGCGTAAGCGACTTTATCGATGACATGGTAGCTCGTGATGTGTTCTCCGGCACGGTGTCACTTGTTAAAGACGGCAAGCCGTTCTTCACAGGAGCCTACGGCAAAGCGAATCTGCGCTGGAGGATTGATAACAAACTCGACACAAAATTTAACCTCGGTTCTATGAACAAAATGTTCACAGGTGTGGCTATTTGTCAACTCGTTTCCCAGGGCAAACTCTCTTTCGACGATCCAATTATCAAGTATCTCCCCCACTACGCGAATAAGGAAGTTGCAAGCAAGGTGACTGTGCACCACTTATTGACTCATACCTCTGGTATGGGAAGTTACTGGGTTGCGATGGACAATATGGATTGGACAGAATTGCGCAGTGTCAAAGATTATGCGGACCTAGCTGTTAACGACTCGCTCGCCTTCGAACCAGGCGAAAGATTTCAGTATAGTAATTCCGGGCCTCTGGTTTTAGGACTGATTATTGAAGCTATATCTGGCCTGGATTATCACGACTATATCCGCAAGTATGTAACGGGTCCGGCGGGAATGATTAACACCGATTGTTACAATGTAGATGACATTGTCCCCAACCTTGCGCAAGGCTACTATTGGAATAACGAAACAAACTCCTATCGCAGTAACATATTCGCTCACTCTGCGCGTGGTTCCGCAGCAGGAGGCGGCTTCTCTACGGTCGAAGACTTACAGCGTTTTGCCAAATCACTCTATGACGGAACATTGCTTTCCACAGACATGGTTGACATTTACACGACCGGCAAAGTGGACAATGGGCCTGAAGACAAGTACGCATATCTAATTGGCGACAGCCGCCATGAAGGACATCGCACGGTGGGACATGGCGGCGGCGCTCCGGGAATCAACGCCGACTTGAAGATATTCACCGATCTTGGATTTACAGTGGCCGCCATGAGCGACTGCGATGAGGCCGCAAACGCAATTACTAACCATGCCAGTCGCTTGATCGCGCATAATCGCTCCGTTCTGTAATAGACTGTCCAAATCATGTCAGAATAAAAAAGACCCCTGCATCGCAGGGGTCTTTTTTTTGCGTCTATAGTTGAGCCGATAACAATTCTGTTTTGCCGGTGTACTTCATGATAGACGCAAAAGCGAGATTATAAAACTGGAACATCACCCTGGAAGGGCGGGCCACCCGGCCTTGTATTGTCAAAACGCTCAAAGAGGTGAATTGCGCTTGCTGGCCTCAAAGTAAAAGCCTACCTCCCAGCGTAATCCCTTGATCTTCTGAAAATAAAACTATAGATTAGAAGCAGCGCTAATATTGCATGATCCGAATCCAGCCAGGAAGAACGAAATGCAATAAGAAAGGATATTCCGAATGACCGAAAAGAAGCAACTGACAACTGCGCATGGAAATCCAATCGCAGACAATCAGAATTCACTTACCGCAGGGCCGCGCGGTCCGCTGTTGATGCAGGATTATCAACTTCTGGAAAAGATGGCCACATTCAACCGGGAGCGCGTACCCGAAAGAGTCGTACACGCCAACGGCTCCGGCGCATTTGGTACATTTACGGTGACAAACGACATCACCAAATACACGAAAGCCGCTGTATTCTCGAAAGTCGGAAAGAAAACCGATACCCTGCTCAGGTTTTCCACTGTTGCGGGTGAGCGCGGAGCCGCTGACGCCGAGCGCGATGTGCGTGGATTCGCGGTTAAGTTCTATACCGAAGAGGGAAACTGGGATATGGTTGGCAACAACACGCCGGTTTTCTTTATTCGCGATCCCTATAAGTTCAGCGACTTTATCCGCACTCAAAAACGAGATCCGAAAACAAACATGCGCTCCAATACGGCGATGTGGGATTTCTGGTCCTTGTCGCCCGAAAGCCTGCACCAGGTTACGATATTGTTTAGCGATCGTGGCTTGCCCATTGGTTATCGTCATATCAATGGTTATGGAAGCCACACTTACAGCTTCATCAACGCGAGTAACGAACGCTTCTGGGTGAAGTTCCATTTCAAGTGCGTGCAGGGAATTAAGACGATGACAAACGCCGAGGCTAAGAAGCTGGTCGGCCAGGATCGAGAAAGTTCGCAACGTGATCTATTCGAAGCTATAGAACGCGGCGATTTCCCGCAGTGGCGTGTCTGTATCCAGGTCATGCCCGAGAAGGAAGCCGAAACTTATCATATTAATCCGTTTGATCTGACCAAGGTCTGGCCGCACGCAGATTATCCGTTGATTGAGGTTGGAATTTTCGAGTTGAACAGAAACCCTGAAAATTACTTTGCGAACATAGAACAGGCCGCGTTTGAGCCGTCAAACATTGTTCCCGGCATCAGTTTCTCTCCAGATAAGATGTTGCAGGCGCGGATTATGTCTTACGCCGACGCCCATCGCTACCGTATTGGAGTGAACTACGCGTCGCTTGATGTGAACAAGCCCAAATGTCCGGTTCATCACTATCATCGTGATGGCAAATTACGCTTCGACGACAATTTCGGCGGAGCAGTAAACTATGAGCCTAACAGCTTTAACGGTTCGGTCGAGGATCCAAAATTCGCGGAGCCGCCGTTGAAAGTCTCAGGTGACGCCGACAGGTATAATCATCGCGATAAAAACGACGACTATACTCAACCGGGTAATCTTTTCCGTCTTATGAGTAATGACCAAAAATCACAATTGTTCGGCAATCTGGGTGAAGGGATGACGGGAGTTCCACGGCGAATTCAGGCGCGGCAACTTGCGCACTTCTATCAAGCGGATCCGGCTTACGGTGAAGGCGTCGCAAAAGTTCTGAAGTTTGATATTGAGCTGGTCAAAGGCTGGGCGGCTCTTTCATTGAGCGAATTGATCAATGCCACGACCGAGGAAGCCTTTGAAGATAAGACGCTTGAAAAAGCCACCGTGTAGCGTTTTTCCCGCTAGAACCGACATCTCAAGCATACAACGCACACTTGCCTCGCGCTAACT
>JACZUZ010000215.1 GCA_022572905.1 Candidatus Zixiibacteriota bacterium
CGGTATACGGTGTTATATGTCATGTCTTACCTCCAATAATGTTTATCGATTAGAGATTGTATTGAATGCACATGTTTGTTCCGTCTTGTTCCGAAAAAGATCATTCAAAATCAAATCTCTTTTTCTTCTTTTGAGCGAGCGCTTGAAGAGGCAGTGAATTTTAACAGAATAGATCATGAGGAGAAGCGCCAATTAACACGCTCCGTTATTTATCCATAAGTATGATTAAAAATAAAGCAATGTATATAGTGTTGAATGGTATCAAATAGGGTACGAGCGGTCGTGGCGCTCAGTCGCTAACCTATGTGAAAGACGAAATATGCTCACATAGAGAGTGAGATAGTCTGAGTCTTGTTACAAAATATTATACTTCATACACTTATTGAAAAAGGACAATCAGCGGTCCTCTTACTCGACAAAATCTTTTGTTCATTTTTCAGCTTTAGTCAGTATATTGTCGCCAGGGTGCGCTTCTTCAAATTCCCAAAGGACAGATTTGGAAGCGTCTATCGATGTTAACAACCGAAACTCCGGAAATTATGGGATGGACAATACAGAATCATCATATGACCAGGGCGGGCTGATGAGCCTTACCCCACAAAAGCCATGGAAGCGAATAGTGTTGTTCCTATTCCTCTAGATAGTAGTCTCGCTCATATCTGCGCTCAATTTCTACTATTGGCCTCTATTCGGAACTGGGGTCGGCGGAGGGGGAGCGGGACTCGCAATTGTTATTGCCGCAAAAATGATAGTCTGGCTCTTTTGGGGTGCGGTTGCATTATTAATTTTGGGTCTTGGGCGAAGAATTCCTTTTCGCAGAGATCATTGGGCCAGCTGGTTTTTCAAACACTTGATATTATCTCTGGCGCTCACTAATTTATATATTTTAGTCTATGCATTTTCATTAATGCTGCTTTATCATGCGCCACTTACTTTGGATTCGCTCCTCTCCTGGTTTTTCAGGAAATCTGGAGAACACATGTCATATTATTATCTCGCGTACTGGTTTATTATCGGGGCGGACCATGCAATAAATTACTATCGCAAATCTAGTTATCAAGAGAGACAACTTTCAGAAGCAAGATTAACATTGCTTAAGTCACAGCTCCAGCCCCATTTCCTCTTTAACGCAATGAACATGATAGTAACGCTGATTACATCTAATCCGGATGTGGCCAAAACTATGCTTATCAAGCTGAGCTCATTGCTTAGAATGTCTCTGGATATCGGCAAGAATCAAGAGACAACTATCAGAGAAGAAATAGCCTTTACCAGGCTATATCTTGATCTTCAGCAAACAAGATATCACGACCGTCTCAAAGCGAGGATCAACTCACCAGATGAGCTGGCGCTTGCTAAAGCGCCATTTCTAATATTGCAACCACTGGTCGAGAACGTTGTCAAACACGCCGTTTGTGAATGCGATGAGCCCGTGGAAGTTGTCGTGGACATTTCAAAGATCAATGGCATGTTGCAAATAAAAGTTGAAGATGACGGCCCCGGGTTTACCGGAAAAAAAGGGGAATTTTCGGGTCAAGGAATTGGTTTGGCCAATGTGCGTAAAAGGTTAAGTACCCTCTATGGTGACCTATACTTTTTTAGCTTGGATGAATCCGACCGCGGCGGCGCAAGAGCGATAGTAAGGTTTCCCTTGAAATTTTCCGAAGATTTTGAGTAAACAGAATCTGACTAGCGATTTATGAGCGACAAAATCAAAACTGTCATCGCCGACGATGAGCCACATGCGCGCGAGCGGATACGTCGGCTTGTTCAAAGTGAGCCTGATCTTAAGCTTGTGAAAGAACTCTCAAACGGGCGAGATACTCTGGAATTCATTCGCGAGAACAATCCTGATTTGGTGTTTTTGGACATACAAATGCCTTTTCTTGATGGATTTGAAGTTATTTGCTCTTTAAATGACTTCGCTCAACCGGTTTTTGTATTTGTGACCGCATATGATAAATATGCGGTGAAAGCTTTCGAGATTTCCGCCACAGATTACCTTTTGAAACCATTCACCGATGGCAGATTCAGATCGGCTCTGGATCGCGCTCGTGCGGAGATTTCGCATCGCAGAGATACTACCGGATCAACTAATAATGACGCTTTGCTTCAAAGCGCGACTGACACAAGCGAGCTATTCCATCGGATTCTTGTTCGTTCCGCAGGGGCCATGAGCATAATTAATATCAACGATGTTGAGTGGTTGGATGTGGTCGGAAATTATGTCGCCTTACACTATGATGGCAAGTCTCATCTGATCCGCTGTTCTCTCAGGAGCGCTCTTGAGCGACTAGACCAGAAAGTCTTTGTACGAATTCATCGCACCACAATCGTAAACGCTCGATTTATCAAGTCTGTATCTCCCAGCACGGGTAATTTTGTGGAGATACAGCGGGGAATGCGCCTTCCCCTCAGCAGACGATATTATCGTCAGCTGAAGAAAATGTTCCGCGCTTGAGCTTCCGAGTAGCGAGTCTCGCCATATGAAGGCGTGTTCTGTTTCTTAATTTGTTTCTTTACGATGCTTTTAAGTTCACTTTGAATTTTAAAGTCAATTGTTACTGGCGTAGCTCCTCTTTTCCCGTATGACTTGATGATTCTCAAACCCGGCCCGAACTCCGTTAATCATAAAATCAAATTTCACATCGCTGTCTTTGCCACTCGATGCTTTTACGACTAACGACGTCGAACTGACAGACTCTACGTAAAGCATTGATGACACCGGGCCGCGGGGTGTGATTTGGGCGGTTAATCCTTCAATGTTAGTAACTAACGCGAAGTCATCAGGCAAATTAATCTCGGCAACGCCATTTATGAGCTTACCGCTACCGCGCGTATATGTGCCGGCTTCATTCCCTTCTAACGCTACATAGTATATCTCTTTGTTATCATCTTCCGAGTGTTGTTGCACGAACATCTTGGCCCCAGTCGCCATAAATGAACCCGTTACCGTCAAATCTGATGATACTAACACAGGGCTGCTGAAAAATGCATGGCCAAGGCAATCAAGGTCAGTGCCGACGGCTAGAGTTAAAGTTGGTGTGGCTCCTCCCGTAATCCTAATATCATCTGTCGCGTCGTTGTTGGGGTCGTAGGTCACGCCACTTTTGCAGGCGAGAGAACCGGAGCATGTCATGGCTCCGGAAACAGCAACAGTACTGGCATAGGTCGCAGCGCCAGAAACATCGCACGTTGTTAAGCTGGTGGGACCATCGCAAACAAAACCGGTGCCGGATTCAAGACGAAGTTCCTTTGAAGGTGTATGTTGAAAGCTTATATCTCGAATCGCGTCGTCATCCAAATCGCAATGAAACAAGTCGGCCGCGTCATCAAGATCATATGACCAAGCCGTATTGGTCGAAGGGCGCGTCGTTGTAAAGCTGTTGGGATTCGCGGCAAACACTCTCGCGGTTGGGCCAGTTATCTGTACGCCCGCGGCATTATATACCGCCGACGTACCCGAGGCGCCTAAGACGAGAATCAGACCATCTGTTCTGTGAATAGTAACTGAGTCGGTTCCGACATCGTCGGTAAGATGCACTACTTCAGGAGTCAAAATTACTCTTCCGCCGGCGCCGCCTCCAGCTGGTTCAATCTTCAGTGTGCCATTGATGGCGCTGATGGTTCCAGACCCTCCGACGAATTCAACAGGGATTCCTTTGAATGTTGCAGATCCTGGCGTAAAACTTATCACCGTATCTGTCTTGCCCGGATTCCAGATAAAGAACGTACCATCTGCGTTGAATTCGGTTTGTGGATCAGCAGAAGCGGGATTGGCCATCTTAATTCCGCTTGAGTCAATTTCCAAGTATGGCAGCAGACTGTTTTCATCCAAGATGAGAATATCACCTCCGTCCATCTTTATCTCAGTTCCGGCATACTTGCCAAACAAAATCAATTCACCTGACTTCAGTTCTATTTCTCTTTCCGGCACAGTCTTCTCATCAGTGGAGCGCAGAGTTGATTTCGGCATGAATATTCCGCCAGCGGTAATCTGAACTGATGTGTCGTGGTCTTTGTGTTTAATTTGAACTCCAGAATTTATGTAAAATATCGGACTTACTTCGTCATAATTACTAAACACAATACTGTCCGGAGTGAATACGTAACTAGCTATTTTTCCGGTTGTGTCACTGATAATCTCGGCTACAGTTATCTTATTCGGCTCGGTTTTGATATCTCCATTAATTCTGCTGGTAACAAATGAATACGGAACAGATAGAAGCTGTGTTCTTGGGCTGATTTCAGGGTCAGAGCCGATTGTAATTCCTAACCATAGCTCATCATTGTCAAACAGGTCATCCGGAAATGGAGAAAAAGATGCTAATTGTACCTCAATTACTCCAGTATGAAAACCAATTTGAAAAGCACCTGTCGAAAACTTTAGGTCGAGATGAACTTCCGTCCATTCAGGAATCGGGGTAACCGAATCAATGTAAATCTTGAACGTAATATCAAGAGTGTCGTTAATTGGGTCGCCGACGCTATCGGTAATTCTGCCTTGATAATTCATCAATAGCGGTACCGCCCCGTATGTTGCTGATACAGAAATGATTACCAACACCATAAGTAGTTTCAAAGTGGTAATTAGTGAACGCATGGATTCCTCCAATTCGATTATGATTTGTAATTTGTCTCAATAGAGTTGACAGAGAAGTATAGCTTCGACAGGCCTA
>JACZUZ010000216.1 GCA_022572905.1 Candidatus Zixiibacteriota bacterium
ATACTCTCACTTTGCAAAGTTATTCACACAGAGTCGAATGCTACTCAACAAATAATCGGACTATTGATACGTGTGAAAAGCAGCTCGGGGCGCTAAGCGCCTTTCGAAATCAACTCTTCCTCAGCGCTGATTTCGGGAAGCGGCGAATTGTAGAGGAGAAATATGACTGAAATACTTTCCGAAACCAAAACAAGTCTACGTGTTACTGCGCCTGATATCGCACATGGCTATCACAAGGGGTCTAGTACAGGCGATGGAGCGGACAATCTGGATCAACTGATAGAAGAGCTCAATAACTCCGTTCGGCCACCCCAAGAGTTGGATGCGAACGATGTAGTAATTCGCACAATGTATCTCGTATCCGATCAGGTGAATCAGTATTACGGGAAATTCGATCTGTCCGAACTGGAAAAGATTGCGCGTCTCTGTGTTGATGCGCCTGTGTTGATTGGACATCGCAAAGATAAGTTGCCAATTGGCAGGATTTTCAAAGCGCAACTGGTCAAGCGTGACGGCGCACACTGGGTGAAGGTTTATTTTTACTGGCTAAAAGATGTTAAGGACTCAGAAACGATGGTGGGCAACATCGACGGCGGAATATACAAGGAGTGCTCACTGGGATTTGTATATACGAAGGCGGAGTGTGTGAAATGCGGGAACGATATTAGAGAATGCGGTCATCATATTTTTAATCAGTCTGAGCTGAACAGCGATTCACAAAACGCAGAGCCCTTGTTTTATTACAAGGGGACCCAAAGAATCCTGGAGATTTCGCTTGTCTATCGCGGAGCGACTCACAACACAAAAATATCAAAAGATCTAGGGCTTGGGTTTGCAGATAGTGATCCAAATGAACAGCTACCCAAGCCAGAAAATCCTCCGAGTCCTGAGAAAAACACAGACTGGCTATCCGAATTGTCCATACGGCGAGAACGCATAATTCTTTCATCGCAAAAGCGTTTGAACGAGAGCGAATACAAAAACAAATACAACACAAAACAAGCGCGTACACTACCGCTTTATGATGGTCTGGCGCTGGTTCTGGTTCGACAGAATAGCGCGCTAACAGTAATGCGCGATGACTTAACCAAAGCGCCTGATTTGCTTTGCGAGTATATTCAAAAACATATAGAACTTCCCGAATGTGATTGCGCGATATATGGAAGGCTCGTGGGAATGCGCGGTAAGGAACGGCGTTCGATATCTGATTTGGTTCGTTTTCTGCGCGACGAAGGCGGTTCGGTCAGGTATGCGAAATTCTACGCTCTTGCAACGCTTTATCATCAGGGACAGGCAGTGTCATCAGCGGAAGAGATGGCCACGACAGAGATATTCACGGGAAGCGAGAAAAAGTCACGCTATTTGTCCTGGCCTCAGGCATTTAATTTATTAAACAACGCCGCTAAAGAATCGTGTGAAACAATCTCTGTTCATGGAGAAGGCAAATTCGTAATTACGCGAATGTCTTACGCGATTGAGTTTACGCACACGCTCACTGAGTCAGAAGTTGCGCATGGAATAGCGACAATTAAACCAGCGGAAGAACACGGTGGACCAGACTTACATATACAGCTTGAGAATTGCGAATCATGGCGGGGTCGCGCTAATACAAATGTTCTAATTCGCGGAGCAGGCGCTGAGTCTCGAAATGGCGCTGTTCATCTGATTAATCCCCGTATAGTCGCGAATCTCTACGACTACGTATATCCGGAAGACGCGCTGAATTATGACTCATTGGTCAAGGAGATTCTGTCAGAGTCTGCGGCCTTACCAACGCCAGCGCCTGGCCTTGCGCTTTATGAGAGGGTTGCTCAACCGGGAATGTTAGTTCGAGCTTCTGCGTATGACCTCGCATACCTTGCTGGAAATGAGAGAGCGGAAATAACTCTCGGAGCCGGAGTCTCGGGGAGGAAACCATTTCGCGCGCGGATTATTCGGCTATTAAACTCAGACAAAAGTGAGTTGGCGCTCCTGAGAGTTAACGATGATTTGGACAATCAGCTCGCTGTGGCGGCATAGGAAATACTGGCAAGAGAAACATGAAGGGAAATGGATTCAGAATATTTCTGGCTGTAATAGCCGGTCTGGCCGCGTATTTCTTGATGATTCAGGAAATAAAAACAGAGATCGCCGGTAAAGCTGATAGCTCTATCGTTTTAAGAATCGATAACAAGCTAAGTCGACTGGAAGCTTTTGCGCAGGATAGACGCTCGTTTGAAGCTGAGTTCAAGGTATTTCGCGACGAGACCATTCGGCGCCTGGCAAGAATTGAATCTCTACTTGAAAATGACAGAGGAAAAAAATAGTGCAAGAATCGAAAGAACAGAAGATCGTGGCGCTTAAAGACGCGCATGCGAAACTTTTGGAGCTCATATCGGGATCATCGAACACGCTTGATCTGAACGAACTTGTTGGCGCAATCGAGCAAAATCTCGCTTTCGGGAACGATTACGCAGAACTCAGCGCTGACTGCCGCGTTCTTAAACAGGATTTCTCGGCAAGAATTGTAAACATGGAAAGAGCGATAGCCGTAGCCAATGATCGCACGCCTGATATTGAGCTTCTCGAAGAGTTGATAAATAGCGACAAAATACGAGCCGAGCGTCTCCTTAAGCTCCACAGAATCGTCTCGGCGCGCTTTAGGGACACATTCCCATCACGATCATTCTCCAGTGGATCGAATTCTACAAGCAGAGTCAGCGACTGGAGTGATTACAGTTCAAATACAATACAACGAAGAAACGGACAACGCGGGCCCAACCAAATACCGGAAACAGCGCTGACAGAGATGAAGCGTTAATCAATTCCTATTTGAAAGCCCAAATCCACGCGGGGTTGACGCCCCGGATCGAAAATGAAACATAATATTCAAGAACAGAGGAAAGACTAAAAGGAAGAAAATATGGCTGTTAGACCACATGACTTAGAATCGATTGCGCCAGTGATCGGATCATTCAAAATATCTCAGACGGCAAGCGTTGATGATCTCAAGGATACGAATATCGGTGAGGCAGTGACGATTTCCGGAAACTCAACCGTTTCGCCCTGCGGGGTTGGCGACGTTCTGCTGGGAAAACTACTGGACCTGACACTTACCGACGCCGATGACGGTGATCGAGTTGCGTCTGTGCAGATCGGCGGAATCTGCAGACTGAAGATAAGCGCAACATTCCCAACAGTCGGCGATAGAGTAGTTGGCGCCGCGAGCGGAACAATCAAGCAGGCCCCTTTGCTCGCAGTCGATGATCCGGCCGGGGGTAATATTGCCCGCGGAACAGTTGTCGATGTAAACGGAACCACCGACTGTCTACTGATACTCAACTAATAGTTTCCGACGAGACACCCTAAAATTCAAAACAATAAAGGTATAAGCATATGCATGTAGAAGAATTTCTCGATACCGGTCACCTGGCCGGTCTGGCTGGAGAGCCAACTGAAAGAAGCGGCTCGGTGAATTTCTCGCGAGCGAAAGATATAGAAGTTAGCAAAGAAATGTATCTCGAAGCGGAATCCCGCGGAATGACGCTCAGCGAACTATTGGAAACCCCGGAGTATGATCTCTCCGAACCTGGCTCGGCGCTGGATGGTTTCGAGCGTCAGCTGGCACTGGCCGGCATTCGCATTGGAGGACGGAAGCCCTCTACCGTGGATGAGTTTTTCCATAGCGCCCCGGCAATGATGCCGGAGTTTATTATGCGCGAAATCAGACGCGGGATGGCTATGCGCCCCGAGCTTGATTCTCTCGTGGCGAACACCACTACGATATCAAGCAATCGCTACACTCCATTCTACATTGACACAGCCTCGCAGGCAAAATTCTCATTGCGGCCAATTGGCGACGGCGCCGATGTGCCGCAGCTTCTGGTCGCCGAGCAGCAGCACGCCATAAATGTACCGGATTACGGTCTGGCGCTGAAGGCGTCATACAAGTCGCTGCGCTATCGCACAACCGCGCAGTTCCGTGTGCTTCTCTGGTACATTGGTTTCCGTTTGCAGACCGACAAACTTGGTTTACTGATCGATACCATTATCAACGGAGATGGAAACAGCAATCCGGTCGCCTCTGTCAATTCCGCGCTTACGGGTGTATTGGCCTATGATGATCTGATAACACTGTGGTCAAAATTCGATACGTTTGAGATGAACACAATTGTCTGTCATATTGACATCATGAAGAAAATCCTGACGCTGGCTGAGTTCAAAGACCCGCTGGCGGGATTCAGGTTCCAGGGCACGGGCGAAGTTTTTTCTCCACTTGGCGCAACGCTGATACGATCTGACGCTGTTCCAAATGATCTTGCCATTGGTCTCGACTCGCGCTTCGCAGTGGAGCAAATCGTGACTCAACCGTTGACGGTGGAATTTGACAAGGTTATCGAACAACGCTTTGAAGAGGCGGTGATTTCCGAATCGGTGGCCTACGCCAAAGTTATTAACGAAGCGTCATTTGCGCTTGATACCAGCTTCTAGGACTACCGAGGGGGTCTTTACAGAGGGGATGCGTCGGGGTGAGGGCGAGTGGGTGTTAACTAAAAATGACGCTCACTCGCTCGCTTGACGCCAAAAAATAACAAGAGATAAAATAGAATTCAGACACATACATGAAGAAGTTCGTAACTACATCAACCGCCGCCAAACCGATTGGAAACCCGACCGGCCAAAAGCT
>JACZUZ010000217.1 GCA_022572905.1 Candidatus Zixiibacteriota bacterium
GCGACTTCCATTCCCGTCAAACGACAAATGTGCGTCTGGAATTCATAGATAACTTGCAAAAGCCCCTGCGACACCTCGGCCTGATAAGGAGTGTACGCTGTCATAAACTCAGGACGCGAGATTATTGTATTAACCGCCGCTGGAATAAAATGATCATATACTCCCCCGCCAGCGAAACAAACCAATGGTTTGTTTTCGCGCGCAATCAGATCGACTTCACGCATAAGATCAATCTCCGAAAGAGCGGGCGGCATTTTCAGAGGGCTTTTTAAGCGAGCGCTTTTGGGCACTGGAGCCAGAAGATCTTCATACTCCTTCACGCCAATCCGCTTCAGCATCTGGCGGCGATCATTGTCTGTATTGGGAATAAATGGCGACACTAAAATTTGCCTGATATTGAGTTAATAAAACCAATTTACGAATTAAGTTATCATATCTTTGTAGTCAGCCGAACTCAACAACGACTCCAATTCATCGGGATCGCTCATTTCTATCTTAATAATCCATCCATCATAGAACGCGCTTCTATTGATCATTGTCGGGTCGCCGTCAAGCTCCGAATTAATCTCGATCACTTTGCCACCTACGGGTGAAAATAATTCAGAAACCGACTTGACCGCCTCAATAGTTCCAAAAGTTTCTCCCTGAGTTACCGGGTCACCGGGCTTTGGCATTTCAATGAAAACGATATCTCCCAGCTCGGACTGCGCCCATTCTGTTATGCCTACCGTAGCGATTTTGCCTTCAATCTCAACCCATTCGTGTTCTTTAGTGTATCTCAGATGCTTTGGAACGTTTTGCATTTTCTTTTCCCTATAGCGACTGGCGCCAGATATCTATCCGGCTTTTTCTCTCGACCGAGCGAACGCACGAAACTCTGTAGTCGGCTCAGGCCAACCGCCAAAAGAAGGCGCCGCGAGCTCGACTGTAGGAAAGTGAATACGCAAAAAGCTAATTTATGTCAAGATCAGGCCCCAATCAGGCCAACGATATCGAATGGAATGATCACCCAAGCGAGCATTCCGGAGGGTAATCAGGTTTTAACGCCCGCGCCCTCCGCTTTTTTCCTGTCCTCAAGGAAGCGGTCAACGAAGGAGGTGTCGAATTTCCCTTCTATGAACCCGGGGTCTGACAATATTTTCTTCTGGAAATCTATCGTAGTAGGAATTCCCTCGATCACAAATTCCTCCAGGGCGTGTCGCATGCGCGTGATCGCATCTTGACGGGACGGAGCATGCACAATCAGCTTGGCAATCAACGAATCGTAGTAAGGCGGAATTTCGTATTGGGCGTAAGCCGCGGTATCAACGCGAACACCCAGCCCGCCGGGCACATGGAAACTGGTAATTCTCCCCGGACATGGTCGGAAATCTTTCTCGGGATCTTCGGCGTTGATACGGCACTCTATGGCATGACCGGAAAATGTTATGTCACTCTGTCCGTATGAAAGCTTCTCGCCTGCAGCAACTCGAATTTGTTCTTTGACAAGATCAACACCGGTGACCTGCTCGGTGACAGGATGTTCGACTTGAATACGCGTGTTCATTTCCATGAAAAAGAATTTCCCGCTCTGATCGACCAGAAATTCCACTGTCCCTGCCCCATGATAATTGACTGAATGCGCCCCCAGAACAGCGGCCTCGCCCATTCTGGCCCGCAAGTCCGGGTTGATAATCGGCGATGGCGACTCTTCCAGAAGTTTTTGATGCCGTCTTTGAATCGAGCAGTCGCGCTCGCCAAAATGAACGATATTACCAAACTTGTCGCCCATTAGCTGAATTTCAACATGATGAGGCCCGACGATGGCCTTTTCCAGATATAGTTCGGAATTTCCGAAACACGTCTGCGCCTCAGCGCCGGCGGTTTCATAATTGATGGCCAGTTCATCGGGTGAGAAACACAGCCTCATGCCCCGGCCGCCGCCACCTGCGCTGGCCTTTATCATTACCGGGAAACCAATTTTCTCGGCGATTTTTTGAGCTTCCTGCACATCCGTCACTATGCCATCCGAACCCGGTATAATGGGCGTACCGGCTTCTTTCATCTGCGCTTTGGCCTTGGCTTTGTCACCCATATTGCGGATCATTTCGGGCGATGGACCTATGAACGTGATCTTGCAGGACTGGCAGATTTCGGCGAAATCGGCGTTCTCGGCCAGAAACCCATATCCGGGATGGATTGCGTCGGCATTGGTCACTTCCGCCGCGGCAATGATGCGCTTGGGATCGAGATAGCTCAAATTCGATTGCGGCGGACCAATGCACACTCCCTCGTCGGCGAATCTGACGTGCAGGGAACTGCGGTCCGCTTCGCTATATACGGCCACGGTGCGGATATCGAGTTCGCGGCAGGCGCGAATTATCCGCAGAGCGATTTCACCACGATTGGCTATGAGAACTTTTTTGAACACGTTACGTTTCGGTCCTTATTCGTTTTTATCTCCGCATTCCCGAATGGCTTGCGGAGGCGACAATATAAGACGGAAATGGGGTATGCGCTAGATGATTTTTTGGGGGCGGGATGGCGAGAGTTCCGGTAGGTCGAAATCCCTTGCGGTTTCGACTATTAATTCCTGCGGACATCTGCAGGGCGCCAGCTTATCATTCTTGACTTAGATTACACAATCCATCACTCTTCACCTTAGTACGAATAAATGGAGTTCTACGCGTTGCTATGAATACGAATCTTGAATCAATTATCCAGAACCACGCCGAAATGATGGCAGACAAAATGGTGAAGTCTGCCAAATGGGCCAAATCTGAGGAAGACATCCGCCACGAATGCAACAAGCTCATCGACGATTTTGTGAAAAAGGCCGGTCTGAATATTAAAGGGCGGCACGAATACGGTCTTGCTGGCGGCCGGATAGATTCGAAGTACGGTCGCGTCATCATCGAATACAAGTACCCAAAGGGCGCTGGCAAAATCACGGAGAACAAGAACTCGCCGGGTGTCAAGGCGGTCGTCAAACAGATCAAGAAGCGCTTCGAAGACTTCAAGACCGAAGAGAACATAGAGCCTGAACGCATTTTCGGTGTCGGATGTGACGGCGATACCTTTGTTTTCGTTCGGCTTCGGGGGAAGACTATCGAAGCTGAACCACCCCAGCCGGTAACGAAACACACCGTTGAGCGCTTACTTCGCGCCCTCGTTTCTTTGGGAGCGAAGGGATACTCTTTCACCCCGGACAATCTCTGTGATCATTTCGGTGGTCAGGGGCCAATCGCTCTCGACGGAATCGCGCGCATCTATGATGTCATATCAACCACGGAAAGCCCCAAAGCGCAGATATTCTTTCAGCAATGGCAGATTCTCTTCGGCGAGGTATGCGGCTACGACGTGCACGGCCAGAGCGACAGGATAAGGAAGCTGGGAGAACACTATAACATCCCAACGGCCAAGCCCGCCGAATTACTTTTCTCGGTCCACACCTACTATGGCATTCTCATTAAGCTTATCGCAGCCGAGATTGTCTCCTCGTTCTCACCGCTCGGAACTTCGACACTCAAACGGCTCGTATCCGCTCCCACCTCGGCCAAGCTACGAGCCGAACTCGAATCGCTGGAACAGGGTGGAATCTGGTCGCAACTCGGCATCCGCAACTTCCTCGAAGGCGACCTGTTCTCCTGGTATCTCGACGCCTGGGACGAACGATTGGAAGAAGCTGTTAGAAAAATGGTCACCACGCTTGACCGCTATGATCCCTCAACGCTCAGCGTAGAGCCTGCCGAATCGCGTGATCTGCTCAAGAAACTCTACCAACACCTGTTTCCAAAATCTGTCCGGCACGATCTCGGAGAATACTATACACCAGATTGGCTGGCCGAACTCGTCCTCGATGAACTGGGATACGACGGCAATCCGGATAAACGCCTGCTTGATCCCGCCTGCGGATCGGGCACTTTTCTGGTGATGACTATCAATCGGATTAAGGCCTGGTTCAACGAACACCGCTTCGAATGTGGCTTCGGGGAAGACGAACTCTTGAAAAAAATTCTGAGCAACGTCATCGGCTTTGATCTCAACCCATTGGCCGTAATGGCCGCGCGAACTAATTACCTTCTCGCCATCCGCGACCTCTTGCGAGATGCCGGGGAGATCGAGTTGCCGGTCTATCTTTGCGACTCGATAATGACACCATCCGAATACGGCGACCTGTTCGCGGGCCACTTGGGTAAAGCCCGACAACTCAAGACAAGCGCGGGCGATTTCAACATCCCGACGGAAGTAACTGGAAACCGCGACCACATTGGCCGCTACGCCGACACGCTTGAGTTTTGCATCCGCGACCATTATTCGCCGGAAGAATTCCTCGAACGCTGCGAGACCGAGGCAATCCCTGTAACCGAAGCCGAACTCCACATGAATCTCTATCGACACCTCCAAAAACTCGACGGCAAAAACCAAAACGGCATCTGGGCGCGCATTATCAAAAACGCCTTCGCGCCCCTCTTCATAGAAACTGTCGATTATGTAATCGGCAATCCTCCGTGGGTCAACTGGGAAAACTTGCCAAGTGAGTACCGCCGTTCCACGGCCCCCCTATGGCAGGTGTATGACCTTTTCCGCCACAAGGGTTACAAAGCCAAACTCGGTGGGGGCAAGGACGACATCTCGATACTGATGACTTACGTAGCCCACGATGCGTATCTCTCCGAGGGTG